>JALOMK010000348.1 GCA_025455505.1 Bacteroidales bacterium | reverse complement strand
CAGCGACAGGAGGTAAACCATGTTTTGTTTTCAGTGTGAGCAGGCATCAAAAGGGAAAGGTTGCGATGTGATCGGAGTTTGCGGGAAAACGCCGGAGGTTTCGGCTCTTCAGGATCTGTTGATCTATGCGTTAAAAGGGATCGCTGTCTATGGGCATCTTGCCCGTGAGATCGGAGTGAAGGACCGCACGACCGATCTTTTTGTGATCGAAGGCCTTTTCACGACAGTGACGAATGTCGATTTCGATCCGCAAAGAATGCAGGAGATCTTGGGACGCGCGTATCAGATCAAAGAATCCATCAAAAAACTTTTTCTTGAGGCGTACAAGAAAAAAATCGGGCGAGAGCATGATCTGGAAAGGCGGGAGCAAATACGGAGACTGGCTGTTCTACCATCCGCCTGTGAACAACCATACAGAAGCAGACGGTCACACAGAACGTGATTTCATTGCCACTGCTTTTTATGCCTATTCGGCAAGCCTGATGGCAGAAGCTGCAAAAGTACTTGGAAAGAATGATGACGCCAGATTATACGCTGAACTATTTGAGAAAATAAAACAGGTGTTCATAGATGAGTATGTTACGAAGGCCGGAAGAGTTGGAACCAACTCTCAGACATCCTATGTCCTTGCACTCATGTTCAACCTGCTGCCTGATGACCTAAAGCCAAAAGCGGCCTCATTCCTTGCCCAGGACATCAGGGGAAGGCGTAACCACCTTTCAACAGGTTTCCTGGGAACGCCCTACCTCTGCCATGTACTGTCCGATAACGGGTATACTGATGTTGCCTATGACCTGTTGCTTCAGGAAACATATCCCTCGTGGCTCTATCCTGTAAAAATGGGTGCTACGACAATATGGGAACGATGGGACGGGCAAAAAACAGACAGTACCTTCCAGGATGCCGGGATGAATTCGTTCAACCATTATGCCTACGGAGCAATCGGTGACTGGATGTACAGGGTTTCTGCCGGACTTAGCACTACCGGTGCCGGATACAGGAGCCTTGTATTTCAGCCTCATCCCACGAAAAAACTTGGTTATTCCAGGGCAAGCTTTGAAAGTCTCTATGGGACAGCGGCCTGCGGCTGGGAGAGAAAGGACGGGAAAATTACAGTGAGCGTGAAAGTACCTGCAAACTGCAATGCCAGAATTATACTGCCCACAGGGAAGGCAGCCGGAATAAGCACCGGAGGTCAGAACCTCCCTGGGAACGCAATGTTCAGGGATATTGAAGAAAAAGGCGGCAAAGTTTCTTTCACAGCCCTATCGGGGGACTACACTTTCGAGTTTTCTGAAGAGTAGGATTTCAAATTATTTGTAATACTTTTGGAGGGGAGCAGACTGCTCCCCTTTTTTATGGAATTCATACATACTCATAGCGGCGAGTTTGCGGCACTTCTGACAGCAGTCTTCTGGACAGTCACTTCGCTTGCATTCGAGTCGGCAACAAACAGGATTGGCAGCATTGCAGTAAACATACTGAGACTTATTATCGGCCTGAGCTTCCTGTCGCTGTTCACTTTCTTTACCAGGGGACTTATTCTTCCTGCTGATGCATCGACTCATAACTGGCTATGGCTTTCCTTGTCGGGCCTGGTAGGCTTCGTTTTCGGTGACCTATTCCTTTTCAAATCATACCAAATAATAGGATCCAGGTTTTCGATGCTTATCATGACCCTTGTACCTCCAATTACAGCCTTTTTTGGTTTTGTCATTATCGGTGAGCGCCTGACGCTTTTCCAGTTCCTGGGAATGCTTCTTACATTTTCGGGGATTGCCCTTGCAATCTTCAGCAGGAACGGCAAGGGAGAAAAGTTATCATTGAAGCTGGCACCACGCGGAATGCTGTATGCTTTTGGAGGAGCATTGGGACAGGCACTGGGACTTGTACTGAGCAAGCTTGGAATGGGTGATTATGATCCGTTTGCAGCCACGCAGATAAGGATTATTGCAGGTATTGCAGGGTTTTCCGTGCTGATTTCAGTTATGGGTAGATGGAGCAATGTTTCCCGTTCACTCGGAGAGCGTAAGGCTATGCTTCTTACAACGCTCGGAGCCCTCTTCGGGCCTTTCCTTGGTGTTTCATTCTCGCTTGTGGCAATTAAGCACACAGAAGCAGGAATTGCTTCGACAATTATGGCAATTGTGCCTGTCCTTATCCTTGTCCCTGCTGTAATTGTTTACCGGCAGAAAGTTACATTCGCGGAGCTTGCCGGGGCCTTGCTCAGCGTAGGCGGAATAGCTGTCTTTTTTATCTGAATACTTTAATTTATGACTCCCGGAGATCTCAAGGAGAGAGATATTTACAATGAACTCGTGTTTACTGCTTCGCGGAGCAGCGGGCCTGGAGGGCAGAATGTTAACAAGGTAAGTACGAAGATCGAGTTAAGATTTAATATCAGCACGTCTTCGCAGCTCTCTGAAAAGGAAAAGGAGTTATTATTCGGGAGGCTCGGTAAAAGGATCAACAAGGATGGGGAGCTTTTGCTCAGCAGCCAGAAAGGACGCAGCCAGCTCTCGAACCGCAGGCTTGTAACTGAGAGGTTTTATGAAATTGTATCCGCTGCCCTGACAGAGAATCCGGAAAGACAAGAGACTGTCATCCCGGTGAGTTCAAGGCGTGAAAGATTAGATCGCAAACGTATCAGGGGGCTGATAAAGAAATCACGTGGCCGGCCATCAGAGGATTAGACATTAATCTTCTTCCAGTTTCCCTTCCTGAAAACAAGCCAGGCGATAAGAGTCATAAGGCTTTCTGCAATCACAATAGCAGTGAAGACCCCATTTTCATTCATCCCCAGGGGTTTAGCCAGCATCCACGCGAGTGGTATTTCAACCATCCAGAATGCGAATACGTTTATTTTTAGCGGGGTGGTTGTATCCCCTGCCCCGTTGAATGAATTTACAAGTACCATGCCAAGTCCGTACGCTATGAAGCCTATGCTGCCGATGAAATAAGAGGGAAAGATGACAAGTACAATTCCGATAAAACCAAGCAATATCATGTTAACCCAGCCTGTAACCCATACCGATCTCTCTGCCCTTTCGGGCTTTTTGGCTCCCAGGTTCTGGCCTACAAGTGTTGATGCAGCATTGCTGATCCCCCAGGAAGGCAGAATTGTGAATCCGATGATCCTTATTGCAATTGTATAACCTGCCACAACTTCACTTCCGAACATTGATATAATTCTTACGAGTGCTATCCAGCTTGATGTGCTTATAAGGTTTTGCCCGATGCTGCCGAAGGAAAGTCTGATAAGCCTGAGCATAACACTGAAATCAACAGTAAGGTGTTTCTTTGAAAGACGTATTCTTTTTTTGCCAAAGAAGAGAAGCCAGAGCTGAACCGCCACGGCTGTCCCACGGCCGATTGTTGTAGCAACTGCAGCACCTGCAACGCCAAGCTCAGGGAAGGGACCGATCCCGAATATCAGCATGGGATCGAGAATTATGTTTAGGATGTTTCCAATCCACAGCACCTTCATTGCGACTGCAGCATCTCCTGCGCTTCTGAATACTGCATTGATGATGAAGAGAAGCATGATCACAACATTTCCCCCGAGCATGAGCCTTGTATAGCCGGCCATTGAATTCACTATTGTCTCAGATGCACCCATCAACCTGAGCAGGTCTGATGCAAAAATAGCCCCCGGAACTCCAATGAGAAGTGAAACTGCAATGCCAGTCAGGATAGCCTGGAAAGCTGCAACTGAAGCCGCATCAGGATTCTTCTCTCCTATCCTCCTCGATACAAGTGATGTTGTAGCAGTGCCAAGGCCAATTGAAACGGCATATACTATTGTTATCATCGACTCCGTGATACCCACTGTTGCAACGGCGTCAGCGCCAAGTTTTGAAACGAAGAATATGTCGGCTATTACAAAGACAGACTCCATTACCATTTCGAGGACTGCAGGAATTGATAGCAGGAGAATTGCCCTGCCAAGTTTTCCCTCCGTGAAATCCTGTTCGGTTCCTGAAACAGCCTCCCTTACATCAGAAAGGAAAGACCTGAATGCACTTGAAAATTTTCTATCCGGAGAAATATTGTTCATCCTTTCAGACACGCCATTTTTCAAATAAGAATTGCAAATTTATTCCTTAATTTGAACTTCAGGTCAGGGAGCGGAATTTTTGTGTTTCATAATATTAAGAATGCAACCTGTCCGGTCACTTTGAAAAGTGCCAAATATCAGAACAGCATGAATGTTTCCACA
>JALOMK010000347.1 GCA_025455505.1 Bacteroidales bacterium | reverse complement strand
TCCTTTTGGTATTACCTCAACCGGTGCAGAGCCGTCCATGCCTATGGCAGCCTGGGCAATGTCGAACATGTGTGCTCCCCAGTCGGCGGTATAGCCGTTGCCTGTCTCGAGGTACCAGCGCCATGCTCCCCAGAGGGTTTCATTCTGTACCGGGTCGAGTGTAATCTGCGGTGCCAGGTCGGAATTGTAGATAATCTTGTCGTCGTTAAGCGGGCCGAGCCACAGGTTCCAGTTGAGATTCGCGGGAATGGGCTGTGCCGGCAGGTCGAGGGGCTTTGGCGGGTCTCCGACCTTTGCATATATCTTTTCAATATGGCCTATCGAACCATTCTGAACAAGTTCAATTGCCTTCTGGAACTCCTTGCTGGAGCGCTGCTGGCTTCCAACCTGTACAACACGCTTGTTGTCGTTTGCAACCCTTGTCATCACAAGGGCTTCCTGGATAGTGTATGACAGCGGTTTCTGAACATAAACATCCTTGCCGGCCTGGCAGGCGTGAATAGTCATGAGTGCATGCCAGTGGTCGGGCGATACGACTTCTATTACATCAATGTCCTTGCGTTCGAGCATCTCCTCATACTGCTCATAGGTGTCGCAGCGCGGGGCAAATCCCTTTGCCTTCTGCCATTCCTCTATTGTCTTCTTGTAGCGGAGCTGCTTGTTCGTATCGACATCGCAGCAGGCAACTATCTGCAGTCCCTTGTAGCCGGAAAAGCCCCTGAAGTCGGACAGCGCCTGGCGTCCGAGGCCTATTGTACCCATCAGTATGCGATCGCTGGGTGCAATCCTTACGCCGCCGATTGTATAGCTAGGAAGAATTGTCAGGCCGGTGAGGCCTATTGCCGACATCCCCACGAAATCGCGGCGGTTCAGTCCCTTTGAAGTTTCTTTTTTCATAGATTATCAATAATGTTAGATTGGTTCAGTGACGATAAAGTTATGTAAATCAACTATACAATCCGCCGCCCTTAACATTATTTAAGACTTCTCATCTTCTCCCCTTCTCCCCTTCTCCCCTTCTCTTCTGTCCCCAGTTCCTCCGGCCCTTGTCGCCCTGCCGCGGTTTTCCCTTGAATCCACTGCCCTTCTTCCTGACATGTTCGCCGGAAGTCCATTGAGGAAGCTCACCGAGTTCCTCCGGTGGCTGTAGTTTCGGGATCTCTGAACCTATAAGCTTTTCGATCTGCCTGATGTGCCTGACCTCGCGGGGTGTTACTATTGTAACTGCCTCGCCGATGGCATTTACCCGTGCTGTCCTGCCAACACGGTGGACATAATCCTCGGCGTCGTGGGGCACATCGAAATTTACAACCATGTTGATCTCCTTCACGTCGATACCCCTGCTGAGAACATCTGTTGCAACTAGGATCCGGATCCTCTTTGCCCTGAACTTCCGCATCACCTCTTCCCTCTCATCCTGCTCGAGGTTCGAAGATATTCCATGTGCGGCATAACCTGCTTTTCTGAGTGCACGGACTATGTCGCTGACCTTGCTCTTCGTGGAAGTGAAGATTATTATGCTGTCGTATTCGGCTTTACCCTTAAGTATCCTGCTCAGAAGCTCTTCCTTCTGTCCTTCATGAACGAGATATGCCTTCTGATCGACTCCTTCTGCAGGTTTTGACATCGCGAGCGATATCTCAGCCGGATCATTAAGTATTCTCTTCGCAAGTGTCCTTATCTCGCCAGGCATTGTGGCGCTGAACATAAGCGTCTGCCGCTGCTTAGGCAAATGAGAAATAATTGCCATTATATCGTCGATAAAGCCCATGTCGAGCATCCTGTCGGCCTCATCCAGAATAAGGTGTTTCAGCCGTCCGAAGTCGATGTTCCCCATCTTGATATGCGAAATAAGTCTCCCGGGAGTTGCGATTATCACATCGGCGCCGTTTTTGAATGCAGCCACCTCGGAATCCCAGTCGGCACCGGCCCCGCCTCCGTATACGGCCTTCGATTCGGCATGAATGAAATATGAGAATCCCTGAACCTGCTGCTCTATCTGCAGCGCAAGTTCACGGGTCGGAACAATAACCAGTGTATCGATATGTGTGTCTTTCTTGCCGACAAGCTTGTTCAGAACCGGGAGTACAAAAGCACCGGTCTTTCCCGTACCTGTCTGTGCGCAGGCAATAAGGTCTCTTCCTTCAAGTATGATCGGTATTACCTGTTCCTGTACAGGCGTAGCATTTTCGAAGCCCATGTATGAAATGGCTTCCAGGAGCTGTTCTTTAAGGTTTAATTCGTGAAATGTCATCAATTTAAATTAATTGCGCAAAGGTAACATAATTAGCGTCACTATGCTTCCTTCTCCTCTTCGCACAGCCCGTATGTGAAGCCTTTCTCGGAAACATTCATTTTAACAACCCCGAATATTACAAGGTTTGCAAGTATGTTCTCGGCCCTGTAGGGGGAGATCCTGGCAAGCTTCCTGAATTTTGAAAGCGTTACAGAACCGTTTTGCCTGATTTGTTCGAGCAGCATGCTTTCGGGCTTGCTGAAACGTACAAAAACGCCTCTTTTCATTTCCTTCTTGCTCCATATTCTCAGCAGAACCCTGTTGGCGACGAGGTTCTGGTCGTTATGGCGAAAATAGCTTATCCACCTGCCATCCTCATCCTTTGCCTGGTAAGGGCGCTTGTCGCCCCGGAGCACTTCAACCTCCAGTATTGTCTTTCCCCCCGAAACGTGCTGCTTTGTAGTGAATTTAATCTCAGGGCGGCAATAAAGCTCAACAGCGGTGTCGACCATGTAGATCTCCTCATCCGACCTTATGCCGGCTATGCTGCCATTGTCCCTTACCCCGATGAGCAGGCGCCCTCCGTCGGTATTTGAAAAAGCAACAAGGGTCCGGGCTATCTTCCTGCTGTCGGACACACAGTACTTGAAGTCAAGCTGCCGGCTCTCTCCTTCCTCTATAAGCTTTCGCAACCTGCTGTCCATCTTAAGCTGTGTTATCCTGTTAGATTGAACCCCGGGTGTTCCCGGGATTGTAAAGATAAAAAAAG
>JALOMK010000346.1 GCA_025455505.1 Bacteroidales bacterium | reverse complement strand
CATCAGGATCGCAACATCGTTATCGCCGGGCTCCAGCGACAGCCATGCCGCCGGCAGGCGAACGGAACCCGGCGCCTGCCCGGCTTCCATACGCTCAATCCACTCGCTGACCAGGGTCGTCTTTCCAAAACCGGCAGGGGCGCATACAACCGTCAACGGGCGGCTGGTGATTTGATCAAGCTTTTCCAACAATCGTGGTCGGTGGACCAGCTTTCTTGTCAGGCGGGGGCGGTGTAGTTTGGTTTGAAGAAGGTTCTCTTCCAGCATGCAGGGTATACCTGTTGTTCAAAGAATGCAAAGAATCACGAACCACAACCCCTTAGCAGGGCTGCCTTCAGGGCAAGGGCGCTGTTATTTACGCTGTTTGTTTTAAGTGACTCATTAACCTGTCCCAGTGCTTTTGCAAATTCTCCCCTTGAACAGGAGATCCTGGCAAGCTCAAGATATGCTGCAGCATGCCAGTCCTGGTCCCAGGTTGCACGGTATAGTGTATCGATGGCATAATCATAAAGCTTCAGTTTCCTGAGGGTTAAACCTTCAAGGTATAAGCCTTCGCAATCCGATGGACGTGTATAGTCCTTCGTAAGCCTTTTCAGCCCCCTTGTGAAATGCGTCCTTGCAAGGGCATATTCAGAGTTCCTGAGATGGATCTTCCCAACTGCCAGGTTGGTCCGGATGTCGCCCGGATCGCGATCGAGGGCTTCGCTGAAATAATCCATCGCATTGAGGGTCGGGTTATAGAACTGGAGTATCCTGCTTCCTGTAAGAAACAGTTCCTCAACAGTTTTTATCTCGCCAGGCAGAGGCGGTCTTTTAACCTCCTCGGGTAGCGATTCAGCCTTTGGCACGATAACCGGTGAATATGACAGAAGAACTTCATTTCCTGTAGAAATACTCATGCTTGTAAAGAGATCCTCAATTTTAAAAGGTCCCTCAATCTTCACAGTGCTTGTAAAGGCTTTTTCAGGAGAGATATCTACACTTTTATCGAGTATGACTTTGTCTTTGTTCTTAAGTATAATCCTGGCTCCAGGAACCTTTTGGGTTGAATAGTAGCCGAGGAATACTGCGTTCTCTCCGTCTTTTTCAAGGTTGACCGCCCCGTTAAGGTTTGCATTTTTAAAGCCCCTGATGTCCTTAACAGGGAACCAGAATTGCTTGAATGTCTTGACTTCATAGGGTTTTATCCAGCTGTAGTCGGGCTGGTTGTCAGAAAAGGCT
Organism: Bacteroidales bacterium; assembly: GCA_025455505.1. Lineage (GTDB taxonomy): Bacteria > Bacteroidota > Bacteroidia > Bacteroidales > VadinHA17 > LD21. The sequence goes on along the minus strand of JALOMK010000346.1, from coordinate 1,787 downwards.
CCGACCATAATCTCAACGTACGGACCGGCATTTTCTGTGAGACGTACCTCCGTAGCCTGTCCCCGGGGACCTGAACCCCACTCCCAGAGCTTTGCTCCCTTGACTATGTTATGGTCGGCCACGTGTACTGTTCCCGTTTCACTCCCATGGTCATACCCACCCATGAAGTCTTCAGTAAGATTATGAGCGAAATATGAATTCTGATTCACTGAGTTAACCCACCAGCTCAGATCCACTCCCTTTGTAAAATCCTCCCCGTTGTAAATTTCTGTGGAGAGTGGCCACCGTGTAAAGCTGTTTTTTGCATGATAGGTAGCTGTATTGACACTGGGAGGGAAGATTACCTGGTAGTCCTTGTTTGTATGTGCGGCCACATTTGCCCAGTAAAGAAAGGTGTTAGTCAGGGATGTGGGATTGAGTATTTTCACTTCTGCGGAATAATATGATTTACCCGGATATGCAGTGATACCGATAGTCCATCTCATCCTGTGGCGGGGCTCAGTCTCCCCGATCCATACAGTCTTGCTGCCATCGGCATTTTCCTTAAGTTCGTAGTCGACAGGGAGGAAGGTAGATGCCCTGTGGTGATGAATAACGCACCATTCAATTCCTCCGGATACCCAGGCACCTGTCATTCCTATGTTCGACGGCTTTACGACATCGTTCTTGTATATGAAGTTATAGCCGTTTGTCTTGTCTGTGGCATAATAAAGCTTGCCTCCTATCTCGGGAGTGACACAGAGTTTAATGTACTCATTTTCAAGAATCACAGCCTTCCACGGATGATCCTGTCTTTCATTGCTGATAACGTCATTCAGTCCGTAAGGATATATGTATTTTGATGCTCCCTGGTAGGATTCTCCCTTGAAAAACATAGGGTTCCTGTCGGGAGGAGACACCATGAAGGTGGGAAGGACCCATTTTTCTTCAGATATCCTGACCTGGGACACTACAGGTGTGACAGTTGCCAATGCTACAACCGTGAGCAGTATTATCCTGAACCTGTTCATAATGCAAGAAATTAATTATACAAGATCCGGAACTATTTATATCTCAATCCGGTTTACCAGGAGGATCACCTTACTACCCTGCCAGAGCCGTCGCCTTTCATAAGTTGTTCAACCTCAGCTACGCTTACAAGGTTGAAATCCCCGTGAATTGTATGCTTGAGGCACGATGCAGCCACGGCAAAGTCAAGTGCCTTCTGGTCATCGCCCGAGAAAGTCAGCAGTCCGTATATAAGACCACCCATGAACGAATCGCCGCCTCCTACCCTGTCAACTATATGAGTAATCTGGTATTCCGCTGCCTGGTAAAGCCTGCTCCCGTCGTAAAGGACTCCTGACCAGGTGTTGTGATCGGCATTGATTGAGCCCCTGAGAGTAATAATAACCTTTTTGGCAGCAGGAAATTTCTTCATAAGATTTAGGCAGACCGATTCATAACCTGCCGCGGCGACATGCCCTTTCGAAACATCTCCGCTTTCGGGTTTTATTCCGAATACCTTTTCTGCATCTTCCTCGTTACCGAGAATAATATCGCAGTATGAAACAAGTTCAGGCATTACTTCTCCGGCCTGCTTTCCCCACTTCCACAGGTTCTTCCTGTAGTTCAGATCGCAGGAGACAGTTATTTCCTTCTTGCGTGCAGCTTTAAGGCCTTCAAGGCAGGCCTGGGAGGCTCCTTCTGATATTGCGGGTGTAATTCCTGTCCAGTGAAACCATGTTGCGCCGTCGAATACCTGGTCCCAGTCTACCATCCCGGGTTTAATCTCTGCTATTGAGGAG
>JALOMK010000060.1 GCA_025455505.1 Bacteroidales bacterium | reverse complement strand
TCAGTGAGCGGTGAGGGCGCTGAAATTTTTTCAGCCCACCTTGAACAGGGCAGCGAAATCAGGGAACTTAGCTGCGACCTTGGATACGCAAAATCAGTGACCGTCACTTTCAGCGGGAGGGTCAGTCCCGATATTTACGGTGTGAGCATTGAAAGCCGTGAGGGGGTAGTTGTAGACAACATTCCGCAGAGGGGGAGCGCAGGACTCGAATTCACAATGGTGGGGAGGGAGAACCTTCAGCAGGCCTTTAACCTGCTAAGCCCTGATCTTATTGTTATAAACTATGGCCTTAACGTAGTCAAAAATGTAAGGGATGACTATGCATTTTACAGGAAGGGACTCGAGCGGCAGGTAAGGCTTTTAAAGGAAATTGCGCCGGGGGCATCAGTGCTGCTTGTCAGCGTCTCCGACATGGCCGCGGCCGAGGGAGACAGCATTGAACCGTATGGAAATATCGGTGCCATTGTTGCCACTCAGAAGGAGGCGGCGGCAAATACAGGATCTTTTTTCTGGGACTGTTACAGTGCAATGGGGGGGGAAGGATCTGTAATAGCCTGGGCTGAAGCAGATGAACCGCTTGTTCAGGACGATTATGTTCATTTCACTTCAAGGGGAAGCGATTCGATAGCATCGATGCTTGTTCATGATATGTTTATCAGGGATACCCTGCGCCGCTATGTTCGTATCTCTTATGCTTCCCCGGCAAGCACCGGCGAGATGAATCCTGGTCCTGGTTCTTCAGTCCCGGATGAACAGAAGGGGAAGATTGAGGCGGCACTAAGACAGGCAGCGTCGGCGCTGATCAGGTATGATCCGCAGAAGCCATTCATTTTCACAAGCCCCTCTTTCTGGCTTTTCATGCTGGTCGCCCTGCTTTTCTTTTCGCTTGTTTACAGGAGAAAGGTTGCAAGGAACAGCTACCTGTTCCTTATCAGTCTTTTTTTCTATTATAAAACAGGCGGCCTTTTCCTGCTACTTCTCATCCTCGTGACAATCACTGATTATCTCGCTGCAATTCTCATTAACAGGGCTGAACGCAGGAATTCAAAAAGGTTCTTCCTGCTGCTGAGTCTTGTTTCGAACCTGGGGATGCTTGCATATTTCAAGTATTCAGCCTTCATTGTGAGTACAGTAAATAATATTTTCGGAAGCAGCTTCCGGGTCTATGATTACCTTGCAGAATTGTCAAATACGCTCCTGGGAACATCCTTCAGCATCGATTCAATCATTCTTCCTGTAGGGATCTCCTTCTTTACATTCCAGTCGCTCAGCTATACTATTGATGTGTACAGGAGGAAGCTTGAGCCTGTCAGGAATATTATTGATTTCGGGTTCTATGTGTCATTCTTTCCACAGCTCGTTGCGGGTCCAATCGTAAGGGCCTCCGAATTCATACCACAGCTGCGTGCCGGTTTTTCGCTTACAGAACGAGAGGCTGCTCACGCACTTTTTCTGATTTCAAAGGGCCTTGTCAAGAAGATTGTAATTTCAGATTTCATTGCCCTGAACCTTATCGACAGGGTGTTTGCATCACCCGGTTCCTTTTCAGGTTTTGAAAACCTTGTTGCAATATATGGATACGGACTTCAGATATACTGCGACTTCTCGGGATACACTGACATCGCAATAGGTATTGCGCTTTTTTTCGGATTCAGGCTTCCGATAAATTTCAATTCACCGTATAAAGCTGCTGATATTGCCGACTTCTGGAGGCGCTGGCATATTTCCCTCTCACGCTGGCTCAGGGATTATCTTTACATTCCACTGGGCGGAAACAGGAAAGGGTGGTTCAGGACAGGCATTAACCTTATGATCACAATGACACTGGGAGGCTTGTGGCATGGAGCCTCACTAAGGTTCATAATATGGGGAGCCCTGCACGGGGCGGCTCTTGCGCTGACAAAGACCTTCAATTACTTCTTCGGTGACGGATACCGCAGGAACAGGGTTCTCAGGGCCTTTGCCGTTTTTCTTACTTTCAACTTTGTGAGCTTCAGCTGGGTCTTCTTCAGGGCCCCCGATTTTGAAAGCATCAGGACCATGGCCGGGCAGATTGCTTCAAGCTTTGTGCCGGGCTCCTGGCCGGAGGTTCTGAAAGCATACAGCAGCATTCTTATGCTGATTGGAGCGGGTTATTTCATGCACCTTCTGCCGGACTCTGTCAAGGAGGGTTACAGGGGTTTGTTTATCAGGATACCACTTGCGGGACATGCAGTATTTCTTCTGCTGCTGGCAGTTATGCTATGGCAGATGAGAGGCGGCGGCGCAACGCCCTTCATTTATTTCCGCTTCTGATATAAAGCCTCAGACAGTTCAGGTTCACAGGTAGACGGAATTGTTCTTTCCCTTTCCTGTAAAGGGCGCAACGGCCCTGTCGTATATGCCCTGGACCCAGGCTATTGCCATGCCATAGTTTGTTACAGGCACTCCTGCCCTGATTGCGGGCTGCAGCCTGTTGTGAATCTGCCGTCTAGTTATCATGCACCCCCCGCACTGGATCAGCAGGGAATAATCAGTCACGGGGCGGGGCAGGGCATCGAGGCCCGCCACTACATCGAATTCTATCTTTTTCCCTGTGAAGGCGCTTATCCATCTCGGTATCTTTGTCCTTCCGATGTCGTCGCAGGATACATGGTGCGTGCATGATTCGAGCAGAAGAACCCTGTCCCCGTCCTTGAGTTCAGAAATTTTCGGTGTCCCTTCGAGGTATCTCTCAAAATCGCCCTTGAACCTTGCAAGCATTATGCTGAAGCTAGTAAGCGGAATATCAGGAGGTACCGAGGCATCAGCCTTCCTGAAGACCTGTGAGTCGGTGACTGCCAGTGCGGGCCTGATACCTGTTTTTTTCAGGAAGGCATCAACTTCCCTTTCCTTGAGGACCACGGCCACTGCCTCATTATCAAGTATGTCGCGTATAGCCTGCACTTGGGGAAGGATAAGCCTCCCTGCCGGGGCTTCCACGTCTATGGGGGTTATAAGAAGCACAATGTCACCGTACCTTATAAGATCTCCAAGGAGCGAGGGGGTTTTATAGGAATGTTCAGGAATTGCGCCTTTGATATGCGAAATGAGCTCCTCATGGTTTCTCCTGTCGAGAGAGGAGTATTCGAATATTTCCTTTCCCGATACTTGCAGCACTGTTTCCCTGAACTGTTCTGAAGGCCCCGACAAGTCTGACTTGCTGTTGATAACCAGGAAAGGGATGTCTTTTTCTGAAAACTGCCTTAAAAGGTTTTCTTCGTATAAGCCCCATTCATTATCGCTGACCAGCAGCAGGGCAAGGTCTATAATATCCAGGGTCCTGAGCGTGCGATCGACTCTCTTTTCGCCAAGTTCCCCGCTGTCGTCGATGCCGGCAGTATCAACAAGCACAACAGGTCCGAAACCGGTGATCTCAAATGATTTTTTAACAGGGTCGGTTGTCGTGCCTGCATGCTGGCTTACAATTGCAATATCCTGTCCGGCGAGTGCGTTTATCAGGCTGCTCTTGCCGTAGTTGCGTCTTCCGTAAATGCCTATGTGAGGCTTTGCATCCTTCCCCTTTGTCATTCCTGTATACTGATAATGTCATCGAGCGAAAAACCGAGTTTCAGCAGTTTTCCCGGCTCCAGCAGCCGGCGGAGTTTTTCTTCATCAATGACCCTGAGTTTTCTGTTGGCCTCAAAAATGTCAATATCCTGCTCCTTCATCAGTCCTGCCAGCTCTGCTGCCCTGTTGTAGCCGATATGCGGGTTAAGCGCAGTTGTGAGTGAAGGACTGCGCAGCAGTGTGTTATAGCCGGCAGCCTCATTTACTGACAGTCCCTCAAAGAGATTGGCTGACATTGTCCTGTTGCAGGCTGTCAGCAGGCTGACGCTTTCAATGAGAGCGGTGCCGACGAGCGGAAGGTAGGGATTCAGCTCGAGGTTCCCCTGCGAGCAAAGCGAGCTTATAAGTGCATCATTCGAATAAACCTTGTGTGCGGCTGAAATAACGAACTCCGGGATAACAGGATTTATTTTTCCGGGCATTATTGAGCTGCCAACCTGTCTTCGTGGCAGTGTAATGTTTCTTCCGCCAAGATCAGAGGCCAGCAGCCTCAGGTCGGAGGCCATTTTTTCAAGGTTTACGGCATGTGCTTTTATAGTTGCATGCATCTCCACCCACTTGTCAAGGTTAGCCGTGGCATCCGGCAGGTTCTCGCTCTGGGCAAGAGGCAAGCCTGTAAGCTCGCGCAGGGTGACAATGACCTCCCTGATAAAGTAGAGCGGTATTGCGGTTCCGGATCCTGTTGCACCTCCTCCAATGTTTACCTGTTTTATTCTCTCGCTGCATTTCGAAACCCTCCACCAGTCGCGCGAGAGGGCATCGTTATATGTGCTGAATAAAATACCGTACGATGACGGGACTGCTTCCTGCATCTGCGTATACCCGGGTCTGAGGATGTCCCTGCTGTTCTTTTCCTTACTTTCGACTGCCTCCCTGAGATTGTTGATTGCGTCCTCAAGCTCAGCAAGCATCTTCATAATGGCTATTGTGAGAGCGGTGGGGATCACGTCATTTGTTGACTGGTAGATGTTTGCATCCTCAACCGGGTCGATGAAAGAATAGTCACCGCATTTATGTCCGAGTTTCAGGAGGGCGAGATTGGCAATTATCTCGTTGATGTTCATATTTATGCTTGTCCCGGCTCCGCCCTGGACGGCAGGAATAATGAAGCTGTCGAAATGCTTCCCGTCGGCAAGCTCTGTCGCGGCCGCAATAAGTGCTTCAATCACGGAAGAGTCAATTACCCTGACAGGGAGTTTCCTCCCTATTTTATCAGTTGCTGCTTCAATGAAGCGCTTGTAAGTAAGATAACAGGCAAGTTTCGTAATGGCGGTAGATTTGTACCATTCCGGCGAAAAGGGAGAGGAGTGGGGAAAGTTTTCCCTTGCCCTCAGGGCATGGATGCCATAGAGTGCCCCGGAAGGAAGTTTCTTCTCGCCAATGCTGTCTTTTTCAATACGGAACATCTGCTATGAATTAGAGCCGGAAACGGGCCTTGCATATGCCAGCACGTCCTTTGCGCTTATTTCTGTCGGACAGAGTATAATCAGCCTCTCGAGAACATTCCTGAACTCCCGGATATTGCCGGTCCACTTTATCTTCTGCAATTCCCTTACAGCGTCATCCCCAAGTATCTTTCTGCTCATCCCGTATTCATTGCAGATAATTGTGTTGAAATGACTTGCAAGCAGGGGGATGTCTTCAGCGCGATCATTCAGGTCCGGAACATGAATCAGGATTACACTTATCCTGTGGTAGAGGTCTTCCCTGAAATGATTGTTCTCTATTTCGTATTTAATGTTCTTGTTGGTGGCGGCTATGACTCTTACATTTACATGAATGTCCTTGTCGGACCCCACCCTTGTGATCTTGTTTTCCTGGAGTGCTCTCAGCACCTTTGCCTGTGCCGAAAGGCTCATGTCACCTATCTCATCGAGGAAAAGAGTGCCGTCATTCGCCTGTTCAAATTTGCCTATGCGCTGCTTTATTGCAGAAGTGAACGAGCCCTTCTCGTGCCCGAAAAGTTCACTTTCGATCAGTTCCGACGGGATTGCGGCACAATTGACCTCGACAAAAGGCCCCTTCGACCTGTTGCTCTTTTCGTGGATCTGGTGCGCCACCAGTTCCTTTCCTGTCCCGTTTGACCCTGTGATCAGGACCCGGGCTTCAGTGGGAGCAACCCTGTCTATCATCTCCTTCATGCGCATAACAGCGTCCGACTCGCCTACAATTTCGTACATCCTGCTGACTTTCTTCTTCAGCACCTGGGTTTGGGTGATAAGCGATGATTTGTCGATAGCATTTCTTATAGTTATCAGCAGCCGGTTAAGATCGAGAGGCTTTTCGAGAAAATCATAGGCTCCCTTCTTAATCGCTTCCACGGCAGTTTCTATGTTGCCATGTCCCGATATCATTATCACGGGCGTATTGGAGTAGTGCTCCATCAGCTTTTCAAGGACCTCGATGCCGTCCATCTTGGCCATCTTGATGTCGCAGAGAACTATGTCGTAGCTGTTGGCCGTGTAAAGTTCGATGCCCTTTGCCCCGTCCTCCGCGAGATCCACCTCATGCTTTTCGTATTCAAGCACGTCCTTCAGCGTGTTCCTGATTGCCCGCTCATCGTCAATAACAAGTATTCTCGACATGGGATTTAATTATTTATAAATTAAATAGTTACAGTGCAGGTCTGATGCTTGTTTCCGGTCCCGTTATGCCATAATGCCTGCCTGATGGCGAAAAGCTGCCTAGCCACTGTATCTCAGCCACTTCCACATTTCTTTCCAGGAAGTCTTCTTCCCGTACATAAGGATACCCGTACGGTAAATTTTGGCTGCCATCCATACGAAGGCCCAGAAAGTCACAAGCATCAGGGCCATCGAAACAGCTATCTGCCAGTAAGGTACGCCAAAGGGTATCCTGGCCATCATCACTATCGGAGAGGTGAGTGGGATGAGTGAACACCAGAAAGCCAGGGGGCTCTCGGGATTCTGCATTGTTCCCATTGCAACCATAAGAGCTACAATAATCGGGATAGTCACCGGGAGCATGAACTGCTGAGTTTCAGTTTCATTGTCAACGGCAGAACCGATTGCAGCGAATACCGAAGCATAAAGGAGATAGCCAGTAATGAAATAGAAGATGAAAGCGAATATTATAAGACCCCAGGGCTGGTTCATAGCGCTGTTGAACAGCTTCGAGAACTCCTGGAGCTCAGGTGAGACGGCTGCAGCCTGGACCTGTGTTTCATCCAGCTGACTGCCTGCCATTATATTCTGCGGGGCAGCGGCTTCCATTACTATCTTATCGACACCTGTCTTGCTCAGCACAGTTGATTTAAGGACTGTGACTGTTGCCATTGTAAGCACTATCCAGATCAGGAACTGTGTAAGGCCGACAAGTGCAATCCCTACGATTTTGCCAACCATAAGCTGTACAGGCTTCACCGAGGAGATTATGACCTCGACAACCCTGCTTGTCTTTTCTTCGATAACACCTCTCATCACCTGTGAGCCGAAAATGAATACAAGCATATACATAAGGAAGCCGAAGATATAGGCAAGCGCCATTGATATCCCCGTACTGGTTTCCTTCACCTCGCCTGTTTCATCTATCTTTTTTGTCTGGATGCTTACCTTGGTCTCGACAGTCTTCATAATCTCGTCGAGGTTTTCGATCTGGTAGGCGAGCAGTTTCTGTTTTTCAATCTCCTTTTCGAGAGAGCCCTCAATGTGCTGAAGCAGCCCTATGGGCGGCTGCTGTTTTGAGATGAGCTGTATTGCGTTTGGAGTGTCAACTATTTTAGGTGAGATATACAGGATGCCGTAATATCCTGAAGACTCAAATGATTTTTTGAGTTCCTCAACGTTGCCGTTGTTTATGTATACAAATTCAGCATCTTTTGTATTCTTTATTACATCCCTGAAAAGGTCGGAGTCATCTTCCACGACGGCAATCTTTTTTAAATCACCCTCCTGGTTCATCATTACGGCAGTCGGAACAATGATTATTGCAGCCATCAGGAGAGGGGCAAGGATTGTCATTATAATGAATGATTTCTTCCTGACCCTTGTGATGTATTCTCTTTTTATTATGACAGATATCTTGTTCATATACTGAAGGTTTCGGTTATAATGAATTGCTATTTTCCTGATTCCACCACCCTTATGAAGATCTCATTCATCGAAGGGAGGGCAGGATTAAATGAAATAAGGTTGCCATGTTCCAGGGCGTGTGAGACTATCTGGTTTGTCTCTGTACCTGCAGCGCATCGCAGCCGGATGGAGCTTTTCCCGTTATCCTTCTTTGTGTCAAGCACCGAAAAATTGTGATTGCCGTTGAGTGAAACATCCCCGGCAAAGACAAGATCGTATTCATTGCCTGCCCACTTGTTTCGTATCTCATCCACGCTTCCTTCCAGTATCGTCTTTGCCTTGTTTATGAGCGTGATGTTGTCACAGAGTTCCTCCACTGATTCCATGTTATGGGTGGAGAATATTATAGTTGCTCCTCTTTCCCTCAGGAAAAGTATCTCGTTCTTTATTGTATGGGCATTCACGGGATCAAAACCTGTGAAGGGCTCATCAAATATCAACAGCTTGGGCTCGTGAAGCACTGTGGTCACAAACTGAACCTTCTGTGCCATTCCTTTTGAAAGTTCTTCTATCTTTTTGCCCCACCAGTCTGTTATTTCGAGTTTCCTGAACCAGTAGCGGAGTCTTTTCATTGCCTCAGCTTTTGAAAGACCTTTCAGCTGTGCAAGGTAGAGGGCCTGTTCCCCTACTTTCATCTTCTTGTAAAGTCCCCTTTCTTCCGGCAGGTAACCAATATACTGAACATCTGAAGGAAGAAGTTTCCTTCCGTCGATGAACAATTCGCCAGAGTCGGGCCCGGTGATCTGGTTTATGATTCTGATCAGTGTTGTTTTGCCTGCGCCGTTAGGGCCGAGCAGGCCATAGATGCATTTTTCGGGGACCGAAATGCTTACGTTGTCAAGAGCAAGCTGGTTTCCGTATTGCTTTGTGACATTCCGTGCTTCAAATAGTGCCATGAGGAGCTGGTTTCCTGTTAAGGTTAATTAAAGAACTGTAAATATAGAAAAAGCTCCTGATCAAAACAATCGGATACGCTATTGTTCGAAATAACCCCGCATCCGTTCGAAGAAGCTTTTGTCATTTTTGTCGGGATCAGGGGTAAACGAGGATGATTCCCTGAATTTCTCAAATAGTTTTACCTCGTCGCGGCTCAGGCTCTTTGGTATCCACACGTTGACATTTACAAGCAGGTCGCCTCTGCCGTAGCCATTTACCTCGGGAAGTCCCTTCCCCCTGAGCCTCAATATCTTCCCTGGCTGGGTGCCGGGGTCTATCTTTATCTTTACATTATTATCGACTGTGGGGATCTCGACATTTGTCCCGAGCACTGCATCAGGCACGCTTATGAAAAGATTGTAGATAAGGTCGTTGCCTTCCCTGATAAGGTCGGAGTGTTCATCCTCGTCAATGACTACAAGCAGGTCGCCGTTTACTCCGCCTCTCCTCGGGGCATTACCCTTTCCGCTTACCGTCATCTGCATTCCCTTTCCAACGCCTGCGGGGATGCTGATTTTGATTACATCTTCTTTCTGCACTATGCCCTCTCCGTAACAGTGAGTGCATTTTTTGGTTATTGTTTTTCCATCACCGCCGCAGGACGGGCAGAC
>JALOMK010000345.1 GCA_025455505.1 Bacteroidales bacterium | reverse complement strand
TCTCTGTATCGCGGCTTGTTGGCGCACCTCCCGGATATGTAGGTTATGAAGAGGGCGGACAGCTTACAGAAAAGGTAAGAAGGAAGCCATATTCAGTGGTGCTGCTTGACGAGATAGAGAAGGCTCATCCCGATGTTTTCCACATTATGCTGCAGGTCCTGGACGAGGGCCAGCTTACCGACAGTCTCGGCAGAAGGGTTGACTTCAGGAATACGATAGTTATTCTGACTTCAAATATAGGAACCCGGCAGATAGCCGAATTCGGACATGGCATCGGATTCGACACTGCTGCGAAAAAAGCATCAAGGGATGAACATGCCAGGAGCATCCTTCAGAAGGCGCTTCAGAAGACCTTTGCTCCTGAATTCCTCAACAGGATTGATGATGTTATAATGTTCAATTCACTCGGCAAGGAAGAGATCAACAGGATAATTGACATAGAGCTTAAAGGCCTTTACGACAGGGTCAGGTCACTGGGCTACCACATCAAGATATCAGCCGCTGCCAGGGATTTCATTGCCGAGAAGGGCTTTGATGCAAATTACGGGGCAAGGCCTCTCAAGCGTGCAATACAGAAATACCTTGAAGACCCTATGGCCGAGGTGCTGATAAAGTCATCACTCAGTGAAGGAGACTGGATAAATGTAGGCTTTAACAGCGGAAAATCGGAGATCAGGATTAAAATCCAGAAAAAGCAGAAGGCAGATCAGGCCGGAACGCCATAGAGGTCGAATTCCTCTGCCTGGGTTATCCTGATGTCATAGAAACGGCCCGGTGTGAGACCTGCTGAAGCGGGTATAAGCACTTCCTGGTCCACCTCAGGGGAGTCGTATTCGGTTCTTCCAATGAAGTAATCACCGTCCTGCCTGTCGATGAGAACTTTAAGTATTCTTCCCACGTAAGACGAGTTAATTTCAGCGGAGATTCCCTGCTGGATTTCCATCAGCTCAGAAACTCTCTGCTGTTTTACATCCTCAGCAATTTCATCTTCATAATTCCTGAAGGAGTAGGTATCCTCCTCGTGAGAATATGCGAAAACACCAAGCCTGTCGAACCTGAAGCTGCTTACGAAATCGCGCAGCATTCTGAATTCTTCTTCTGTTTCTCCGGGGTGACCGGCAATCAGTGTCGTCCTGATGACAGCCCCCGGAATTTCCTTCCTGAGCGTATTGAGAAGCTGTTCCGTATCATGCCTGTTATGTGATCGTTTCATCATGCCCAGCATCCTGTCGGTAATATGCTGCAAAGGAATGTCGATATACTTGCAAACCTCCGGATTGTCGCGTATCACGGGAATGAGGTCTGCAGGGAAGTTCGCAGGGTACAGGTAGTGCAGCCTGATCCAATCGAACTTTTTAAGGCCGAGAAGTTTAAGTACAAGCTCCGGGAGAGCCTGTCTCCTGTATTTGTCAAGCCCGTAATAGCTCAGGTCCTGGGCCACAAGGATAAGTTCCTTGACTCCCTTGCCTGCAAGCATTACTGCCTCGGCAATAATATCCTCAAATGTCCTTGAAATGCATTTTCCGCGGATCAGCGGAATAGCGCAGAAAGCGCAGGTGCGGTCGCATCCTTCAGAGACCTTAAGGTAGGCGTAATGACCGGGACCCGTAATTGTCCTGTCGGCAAGGAGATCATCCCTGCGTCTCAGCCCGAGTTCCGCCAGGATGTCGTTCATGTTGTTGACCCCGAAATACCTGCTGACTTCAGGTATTTCGTTACTGAGTTCATCCATATAGCGTTCGGAGAGGCAGCCCATTACAAAGAGGTCGCGGATTTCGCCCCTTTCCCTTGCCTTTACATAGCCAAGAATTGTATCGATGCTCTCCTGCTTGGCGTCATTAATGAATCCGCAGGTATTGATTATGACTGTCGCGGCGTCGTTGTTCCCTGAATTATGTACAAGCTCGAATCCTCCTGCCTCCACCTGTCTCATCAGTTTTTCTGAATCGACAAGGTTTTTGGAGCATCCGAGAGTGATGACGTTTATTTTCTTATTGTTCATTTATTCTGGCTGAAGCAGATGTTAATACCAGAGAGAGAGTATGCCCTAATAAAGTCCTGCCTGCTCACTTTGAGCTGAAAAGGGAATCCACGAAATCGACCCTGTTAAAGACAAGAAGGTCATCGATTTTCTCACCAACTCCTATGTAGCGCACTGGAATCCTGAACTGGTCGGAAATGCCGATCACAACACCTCCTTTTGCAGTACCGTCGAGTTTTGTTACAGCCAGGGCGCTTACAGAAGTGGCTGCCGTGAATTGCCTGGCCTGTTCAAATGCATTTTGTCCGGTTGACCCGTCAAGGACAAGGAGAACCTCATGAGGGGCTTCGGGGATTACCTTTTCCATCACTTTCTTGATCTTTGAAAGCTCATTCATCAGGTTTATCTTGTTGTGCAGGCGTCCGGCAGTGTCAATTATAACAATATCAGTGCCTGAGGATACTGCTGAGCGGAGTGTGTCGTATGCAACTGATGCAGGATCGGAGCCCATCTGCTGTTTTATAACCGGTACCCCTGCCCTGTCGGCCCAAACCTGCAGCTGGTCAATTGCTGCTGCCCTGAAAGTATCTGCTGCGCCGATCAGTACGCTTCTGCCTGATGTTTTGTATTTGTGGGCAAGTTTTGCTATTGTTGTTGTTTTTCCAGCCCCGTTTACGCCAACCACCATTATGACAAATGGTTTCTGATCCTTCCCTGTCCCTGAGTCAGTGCCGGCCCCGCTGGTGTTTTCCTCGAGGAGGGCTACTATTTCTTCCCTCAGGATTGTGTTGAGTTCGGTTGCATTAAGGTATTTGTCCCTGGCAACCCTCTTTTCGATCCTTTCTATTATTCTTAGTGTGGTTTCGACGCCAACGTCAGAGGAGACAAGCACTTCTTCGAGATTGTCGAGTACCTCTTCGTCTACCTTTGATTTGCCGGCAACAGCCCTTGATAGCTTCTGGAAGACGCTCTCCTTCGTTTTTTCGAGTCCCTTGTCAAGACTCTCTTTTTTCTCTTTTCCCAGAAATCCAAAAAAGGCCATCG
>JALOMK010000344.1 GCA_025455505.1 Bacteroidales bacterium | reverse complement strand
CTTTACAATCAGAATTACTGCAAATACAAGGTGGATCACGCCAGTTATGATCGTCCACAAGGGGTACTTGTATCTCCCGAAAAGGATTGTTGAACTGACAAGCAGCAACCCGATCATTATGATCAGGGCACTGAAGAAAACAGCAAGTGTCTTTATTGATCCGCTTACCTGCAGCATCGCAACGATCCCGAGAATAATGAATAATGCTCCTTTGAATCCCGGGAGCCAGGCTCTTTTATAATGCTTGATTTCCATATGAGATAGTTTTTTCAAATATAAATAAAGTTATTAATATTTCACGGGCACATAGTTCACAGGCATTTCGGCTTTGACATCCTTCCGCCAGTAAACAAGCAGCCTGTAGAGTTCAGCGACTTTCCCTGGAAACACAGAGGAGAGATCATTCTGCTCGGAAATATCATCTTTCAGGTTGTAGAGTTCAGCTTTCCCTCTCTCATACATCTGGACCAGCTTGTAGTCGCCTTTTCTGACTGCCGCTGCAGGCCGGCCAGTCAGCAAGCAAACTTAACATACTATAATTTCTCATTGTCCATATGATTTAATATGGTCCCTTTTTATTGATTTTTGTTGCAGAATATTTTTCGTCAACCTGTTCTCCGCGGATATTAAAGCTACCTGTCTTAATATAGCCCGGAGCTCTTTCATACCAGTCCTTAGTAAGTTCAGAAGGTATATTATCACCGGTCTCCTGCATCCATTCCGCGAGAACTGCCTTCATTTTTTCAAATTCCTTCCTGTACTCCTTCCCGCCTGCAAGGTTTCTAAACTGGAATGGATCCGCGTTGCAATCATACAACTCTTCTGCTGGCCTGGGTGCAATGAAAATATCTCTCTGAGTTTCGGTCAGCAGACCGGATTTTCTCAGGCTGTCGAGCTCGGCGAAAGACAAGCTCCCAACTGCATCGGCGGGGCCCAGTTGCGGGAATGCCGGCCTGGAATTCTGAATGTAAAGGTAATCCCTGCTCCTGACCATCCTCTCATGGGCTTCGTAATCGTGCCAGTTATGTTCCGCAAAAACATAGGTTCTCAGTTCCTTTGACGGATCCTTAAGAAGACTTGCGAAACCGATCCCCTGCATTGTCTCAGGGATATCCTGAGATGCAAGCTGCAGAATCGTCGGAGCAATGTCAACCGAACTCAGCAACGAATTGCATACTGCCGGTAAGGTGCCAGTCCCGGAAGGCCAGCATAAGATAAAAGGCGTTTTCAGACCCCTGTCGTTTACACGTGTCTTGCTGTGCGGGAAGGGTCTCCCGTTGTCAGCCATGATTATCACAACAGTGTTCCCGGCAACGCCCTGGCGTTTTAATTCATCGGCAACCAGCCCTGTAAAGTGATCAAGCCTTGCAATTTCATCGTAATAGCTTGCCAGGTCTGCTCTTGTCCTTTCCCCCTGTGCAAGGTAAAAAGGAGGCGTCAGTCCTGCGGGGTCATGAGTTCCTGAAAATTCATTAGGTCCCCAGATCCTGTGAGCATCCATTGCTGCAAACCACATAAAGAATGGTTTGTCACGCGGCCGGTCCCTGAGGCATCTGACCCACAGGTCTTCACCCCCGTCACCATTGAGTTTTCCATTCTCATTAATCGAATCAAAGCCCCTCCTTGCATAGGGCCCCATGTGAAACTTTCCTGCCTGCGCAGTGTAATAGCCCTTACTTTTAAGAATCTCGGGGAATGAAACCATATGGTCCGGAGGTTCGGTATGAAGTTCGGCGCCACCAGTATTATGAGGGTAGCGGCCGGTAATAATGCTGTTACGGCTCGGGCTGGATGAACTGGCAGTAAGGAACATGTTCGTGAACCTGATTCCTGAAGACGCGAGCCTGTCAATATTGGGAGTCTTCACCTGGCTGTTGCCATAGCAGCCAATGTCATCGAAGCTTACATCATCGGCAATTATCAGAACAAAATTGGGCCTTTGTCCGCCATACTGGGCTGAAACGGCAAAGTTTAAAACAAGGCCTGCCCAGGTGAAGCTATTCCTCAGGTTTTTAAAGTCCGGTGACATTTTGAGTTTTATTTCAGCCGATTAAATTACAAATAAAGCACTTACAGATTTGTCCGGTTTAATTCCACTGAAAATGGGAATATCCTTTTTCCCCCCACTTCATAAAAAGGAATAAGATCGCCTTTCAGGTCAGGCAGCGAAACATTATTCAATTGGACAAGAGAAGCGTTGTTTTCGGTTATTGTCTTACGGTTTGTGAGAGGCCCTGTCTCGATCATCATTACTCCTCCGGATGGCACGGGTTTAATAAATCGCACTGTGATGTCATATACCCCTGCTTTGATATCGACCAGCCATAAGCCATGAATCTCCTCCTGATCCCAGATGCCTCGCTGCCCCCCGGCATCATTCCTGTTAAGAACAAGCGGATTTTCGTTCGCCGTTCCGGCTATGGCACATGGAGGGGCAGAAAGGTTCCTGCTCATCATCAGATCGAGCAGGGTATTATCCATAATATCCCGCAGGCGGCCCGCATGCTGTATTTGTTTGGTTGTCAGGCTTAAGGACTCTCCAGGGTCTTCTGACAGGTCATAGAGTTCAAACTTTTCAGCAGGAGCGTCATAATCTGTTCTGCCTACCAGCTTGTAATTCCCTTTCAGAAGAGCCATATTGTTGTACTTCTCAGGATTATGTCTTGTCCAGTAGAAGAAAAGCTCTCTTTCACTCCCGGCTACTCCCCTTCCCGTGATTGCAGGCATAAGGCTGATCCCATCCCTTTGAATATTGTCGGCCATCTTAACATTGCATATTTCAGCAATCGTAGGAAGAATATCGATATGGGCTGAGATGATATCAATTGTTTTATTGCCTGCAGCGATACCCGGATATCTGAGCAGGAGCGGTACTTTTACACCGCCGTTGTAAACACTGCTCTTAAGTCCCTTCATCCCTGCAACATACCTTCTTTGCTGCGGACCGTTATCTGTCATGAAGATCACTACCGTGTTTTCGGCAATCCCGAGTTCGGTGAGTTTCCGGAGCATCCTGCCAATGTTGTCATCGATA
>JALOMK010000343.1 GCA_025455505.1 Bacteroidales bacterium | reverse complement strand
CTGACAGGTAAAAAGGTCATTAAGCTCGCAGCAGACGGGCTCAGATACATATCTGGAGGAAGGATTCCGTCATGGAATGAATATATGCCCCTGGGTGCAGGCAAACTTTGGCGAAAGGGCAGCTATCCTGCTTACCGGGGAACTGAGGTCCGGAACAGCAAAGAAAGGGCCCTCCCCGGAGAAAGTTCCGCGAAACCAAGGGTTGTTTATTTTCCCTCCTGCATAAACAGGTCCATGGGAATATCGCATCAGCAGGACGACAAACGACAGCTGACCCTTGTAATGGAATCACTGGCGATTAAAGCCGGCTATGAAGTTATTTATCCCCGCAATGTCGACAGGCTGTGCTGCGGCATGGCCTTCATGAGCAAAGGTTATGCTGCTGCAGGCAGGCGGAAATCGGATGAACTTGAGAATGCTCTCCTTGAAGCCAGCAACAATGGTGAATACCCGGTTGTATGCGATATGAGCCCCTGCCTTTTCACAATGCGCGAAAACATAAAAAGCGGACTCAGGCTGTATGAGCCCGTTGAATTCATCCTTGATCATCTCCTTGAAAGGCTGAACATTGTTCAAAGCGATGAAAGGATAACTGTTTTCCCCGTTTGCAGCCTGAAAAAGATGGGACTTGACAGCAGGCTTGAAGAACTTGCAAGAATCTGCTCTTCTGAAGTTTCAGTGGCAGATACGAACTGTTGCGGCTTTGCAGGTGACAGGGGCTTTACATACCCTGAACTGAACAGGCACGGGCTCAGGGACCTGAAGCCGCAGATTCCGGAGGGGACAGTGCGCGGATACTCAACAAGCAGGACCTGTGAGATCGGTCTCTCGCTTCATTCGGGAATCACATATTCTTCAATAGTGTACCTCGTCGACAGTGTAAGTTCCCCGGCACGGCAGTAGATTTTGACTGGTGATTATGAATTCCAGCTTAGCCTCCTGTCCTGGTCCTGTTTTATCTTGTTATGATCGAGCAACCACTGGATAACCCTTATAACCTTTTCGCCGGGATGCCTTAATATAGCGGCCAGTTCCTCTGCATCGGGATTCGAAGTACTGAGCACCTCCTTAATATCATCAAGGATAAGGTCGAACTCGTACTTGCTGAGTTCAAGTTCATTCCTCTTCCTGCAGACATCGCAAATGCCGCAGCGGTCCGATGCTTCACCGAAATAATCGAGCAGCATAAGCGACCTGCACCTGGTATCGGAAACAGCATAATCAGCCATCTTTTCAACCCTCGCCACATATTTCTCCCTGACATTCAGATAAGTGTCGGGTGAGATCATCAGGGCCTTTCTTTCGAGTCTTTCTTCCGTGAAGATCACAAGAGCGCTTTTCTTGCCCGGGATATACCTTATTATGTCCATGGAAGAGAGCTTTACAAGGTACTGATAAATAGTATCCCTTGAAGCACCTGATTTTCTCGAGAGAAGGTCCTCGTTTACAGGCACGAAACCTGAAAACATCCCTGAATAGGAACGAAGAAGAAGTTTGATGAAGCCGTCGAATGCCTCGTTGGCAACCTGGAATTTATAAAGGTCGTCGCGTCCAACTATGAAATGCACCCGCGAGGGGTTGTTTATTTCCTCCGTGAATTCAAAATACCCTTCGCGCTGCAGGAACTGAAGGGCATTGTATGTTTCAATAACCGGAAGCCTGTACTTCGATACGAAGGCGGCCATGTCGAAATCAAAGACACTGTCCTTTCCGGCACCCAGTGGGACCTGGAGAAAAGTGCAGAGCGCTTCGTAAATATCCTTTATCCTGTCTACCGGCGGAAATTTCTTCCTGACTGAGTCTTCGAGGCGGCTTTTGTCCGAGTCGGTGAAGAGCAGCACTGCGAAGGCGGGTTTGCCATCCCTGCCTGCCCTTCCGCTTTCCTGGAAATAGTTCTCAATGCAGTCGGGGATATCCCAGTGTATCACAAACCTCACATCGGCCTTGTCGATACCCATCCCGAAGGCGTTTGTGGCCACAATTATCCTCGTCTCCCCCGAGGTCCACGAAACCTGCTTGCTGTCGCGCAGCTCATCTGAAAGACCTGCATGATAATAATCGGCGCTTATGCCATTGGCATGCAGCAGCTCCGCGACCTCTCTCGTCCGCTTCCTGCTTCGCACATAAATTATCCCTGAGCCGCCCGTCCTGAGAAGGGTTTTAACAAGGTAGCTTCCCTTATCCTCCACCCTCCTTACGAGATACGATATGTTTTTCCTGTCGAAGCTTGTCCTGAGAATATTCTTTTCGCGGAATTCAAGCTTGCCCAGGATATCATCTACAACCTGGGGAGTGGCGGAGGCTGTGAGTGCAAGGAAGGGCACCTTATCGGAAATATAGCTCCGCAGCCCGGCAATCTTCAGGTACGAGGGCCTGAAATCGTAGCCCCATTGCGATATGCAGTGAGCCTCATCAACCGCAACGAGCGAAAGGTTGAGCCTTCCGGCCTTACCCTGGAAGAGCCTTGTTGCAATACGCTCGGGCGATACATAGAGGAACTTGTAGTCGCCATAGATTGCATTCTCGAGAGTGATGTCGATCTCCTCCCCCGACATGCCTGAATGAATTGCAAGGGCTTTTATTCCCAGCGAATTAAGCTTGCCAACCTGGTCTTTCATCAGCGCAATAAGAGGAGTTATCACAAGACACACTCCGTCGCTGACAAGAGCCGGGACCTGGAAGGTCAGCGACTTGCCACCTCCCGTAGGCATAAGCCCGAGAGTATCCCTGCCCGCTGCCACGGAAAGGATGATCTCTTCCTGCAGCGGCCTGAAGGAAGTGAAGCCCCAGTAGCGGGTTAATGCCTGGCGGTATTTGTCGATATTCATTGATACACGCTGATATACAAATTTAGCAATAGAATTAGGATTTTTTTGTAATTTCGCAACCACACTTAAAAACAGCCCGGCAATGTCGATATTTGATGGTAAAATACTGTTTGAGGGACTTACATTTGATGATGTCCTTCTTGTTCCGGCCTACTCGGAAGTCCTTCCCAGGGAGGTTAATATAGGGTCGATGTTCAGCAGGAACATA
>JALOMK010000059.1 GCA_025455505.1 Bacteroidales bacterium | reverse complement strand
GACGCTGCCCTATGACATCGACGGTGTTGTTATTAAAGTGAATTCATTAGCCCTGCAGGAAGAACTTGGATATACGTCAAAATCGCCCAGGTGGGCAATAGCATACAAGTACAGGGCAGAACAGGCAGTCACGAGGCTTGTGTCGGTTTCGTTCCAGGTCGGACGGACCGGAAATATAACGCCGGTTGCCAACCTCGAACCTGTATTACTTTCGGGATCAACAGTAAAAAGAGCTTCTCTTCACAATGCAGACCAGATTGAACTTCTAGATCTTCACATAGATGATTTCGTCCTTGTAGAGAAAGGCGGCGAGATAATTCCCAAGATAACAGGAGTTGACAGGGAAAAAAGGGGCGCCGCCGGTCTTAAGGTGCAGTTCATAACTCATTGCCCGGAGTGCGGAACAGAGCTTACAAGGAATGAAGGAGAAGCTAACCACTTCTGTCCCAACTACCTTCACTGCCCTCCACAGATAAAGGGAAGAATAGAACATTTCATCTCGCGGAAAGCAATGAACATCGACGGACTTGGTGAGGAAACTGTAGACATGCTGTTCAGCAATAATCTTATAAGAAACATCGCGGATCTTTACGATCTGACAAGCGGTCAGCTTGTGCCACTCGAAAGAATAGGGGAAAAATCTGCCTCGAACATTATCAGAAGCATCAGCAATTCACTTGAAACGCCGTACCAGCGGGTACTTTTTGCACTGGGAATCAGGCATGTCGGGGAAACGACTGCAAAAACACTCGCTGCACACTTCAGTTCTGTTAAAGAGCTGGCTTCAGCATCTGCTGACAGGCTCTGTGAGGTGAAGGAAATTGGTCCGAGGATAGCTGAAAGCATTGTTGCATATTTCTCCGACAGCGAGAACAGGGAAATTATTGAAAGGCTCCGAAGCAAGGGTGTCAGGCTCAGCGGCCAAAGCGCAAAGGCCCCTGCAGGAACAAAGCTGACGGGACTCACTGTTGTGATCTCCGGAACTTTTTCGAGGCACAGCCGCGAAGAATATGCAGAGCTTATTGAACGCAACGGGGGAATTACATCATCATCAGTGTCGGGAAGAACATCTTTTATTCTTGCTGGCGCCAACATGGGCGAGTCAAAAAGGGAGAAAGCTGCCGCACTTGGAATACCGCTGAAAAGCGAAGATGAGCTTCTTGCTGAGCTTGATGAAGAATAAAGTGGCAGGATGCTTATATTAACAAAAAACGATTAGGTTTGCAAAATGGAACTATTTCGGAACGTAAGGCTCAGGTTCGGGAGAGCTTCGCTCGACAGGCGCCTGGCTAAAACAAAACGTGCTGCCAGGTACACCGATCTTGACAGGGTGCGAACAATGGGCATTGTGTGGGATGCTGCAGCAACTAAAGAATTTCCCGATCTCCAGGCCTTTCATCATAAAATGCATGAGAGGGGAATTGAAGTTACTATCCTGGGCTACTATGATGGGAAGGAGCTGCCAGACCAGTATACTGCAATCCGTTATCTGACATGCCTTAGAAGAAATGAACTTAATAACTTCTATATCCCGGTTTCACGAGAGGCTGAAATGTTCATCAACAGGGAATTTGACATCCTGATTGACCTGAATTTCAGAAACCAGTTTTCACTTTACTGTATTTCTGCTCTCTCCAGGGCTGCCTTCAAGGTTGGACTCATGGGGACTGATTCCGTATCAGACCTCATGATGGATATAAAGAATCCTCAGGAAATAGGATCTTACCTCGGGCATGTGATCCATTACCTTGAGATGATCAATTCAGGATAAATGAAAAAATTCAAAGGCACGGGAGTTGCAATTGTAACTCCGTTCAAGAACGATTCAAGCATTGACTTCAGTGCTCTTGGTCGTATTATTGAACATGTAATCGGCGGTGGTGTGAACTACATTGTTGTTCTTGGAACTACAGGAGAAGCCTCCACGCTATCAAAAGACGAAAAGAAGGCAGTAATATCTTATGCCGTCGAGGCAGTGGCCGGACGTCTGCCTATAGTGGCAGGCATTGGCGGGAACAATACACAGGAAGTAGTCAATTCAGTTAGGAACACCGACCTGGAGGGCATCGAGGGGATACTCTCGGTAGCACCCTATTACAATAAACCCGGACAGAAAGGCCTGTACCAGCACTTTAAAGCGATAGCTACTGCTTCGTCTCTCCCGGTGATACTTTATAATGTTCCCGGCAGGACAGGGGTGAACATTTCAGCTGATACCTGCCTTGAGCTTGCACATGAATTCGGAAACATAGTTGCAGTAAAGGAAGCCTCGGGTGACCTTGCCCAGATAATGAAAATACTCAGGGGAAAGCCTGAAAGCTTCAGCGTAATTTCGGGTGATGACATGCTCACCATCCCCGTAATTGCTGCCGGGGGATCGGGAGTAATATCAGTACTGGCAAATGCATTCCCTGCCGAATGTTCAGAGCTTGCCGGTCATGCCCTCAAGGGGAACTTCAAGAGTGCCCGTGAAATTCAGTTCAGGTACCTCGAGATGATCGAGTTGCTGTTCGCCGAGGGTAATCCTTCAGGGGTGAAGGAAATGATGAGTATTATGAATTTATGCAACAACAATGTGAGGCTTCCCCTGGTACCGGTAGGCAGGAATATGCACGCGCGCATTCAGAAGGCCATGGAAGAAGTCAGGGGGAAATCCGGCGCCTGAAACCTGCTGTCACGCCCCGGGCAAGCCTTGCTGCAGGCCGTGACATTGCTTGTACTTCTTTCCGCTGCCGCAGGGACAGGGATCATTTCTTCCCACCTTCTTTTCAACCCTTACAGGTTCAACTTTCTGGTTCCTCTCCTGTGGTCCTCCTCCCCCGCTGCCTGAATACTGTGAAAAATCGCTTTTGGAGGTCCTCAGGTTGCTCATATCAGCCTGCCTGCGCCGCTGTGCTTCCTTCACCTGTTCAGGGTCCTGGGTTGGTATATGTCCCTTCATCAGGGTGCTGACAACATCCTTGTTTACCTTTGCAAGCATCGTTTTGAAGAGCTCGAATGATTCGAACTTGTAAATAAGGAGAGGATCCTTCTGCTCATAAGTTGCATTCTGCACCGATTGTTTGAGCTCGTCCATCTCTCTCAGGTGTTCCTTCCACGCATCGTCAATAGTGGCAAGCACGACTGTTTTCTCATATGATTTGGCAAGTTCCCTGCCTTCCGATTCCGCGGTTGCCTTAAGATTTGTAACAACCTGGAAGACCTTGCTGCCATCTGAAATAGGGACAACAACATTTTCATAAGCGTGAGCCATCCGCTCGTACACATCTTTCAGCACAGGGTAAGCCTGGGCGGAAATTGTTTCAACTTTTCTTTTATATGTATCGAGTACCTTCGAGTATACTGTATCAGTCACCTCAGCCGACGTGAGTTTTGCGAATGCCTGTTCCCTGACGGGGCTATCCATTGAAAATGAGCGAATGAGATCAAAGTCGAAACCTTCAAGGTCATTGTCTTTATGATAGTTTTCAACAAGTCCCTCGGTAACATCGAACATCATGTTTGCTATGTCGACGCTCAGCCTCTCACCGAGAAGGGCATGTCTTCTCTTCTTATATATAACCTCCCTCTGGGAGTTCATCACGTCATCATATTCAAGAAGCCTCTTCCTTATCCCGAAGTTGTTTTCTTCGACTTTCTTCTGGGCACGCTCAATCGACTTCGTGATCATCGGGTGCTGGATCATTTCACCGTCCTTAAGGCCAAGTTTATCCATAATCCCGGCGATCCTTTCAGATCCGAAAAGGCGCATAAGTTCATCTTCGAGGGATACGAAGAACTGGGAGGATCCGGGGTCGCCCTGGCGGCCTGATCGTCCCCTGAGCTGCCTGTCGACACGCCGTGATTCGTGCCGCTCGGTACCGATGATTGCAAGACCTCCTGCTGCCTTTACATCATCTGTAAGCTTTATGTCGGTTCCCCTTCCCGCCATGTTTGTTGCTATTGTGATAGTACCTGTTTTCCCTGCCTCGGCAACAATTTCAGCTTCGCGCTGGTGCAGCTTGGCATTAAGAACATTGTGTTTCAATCCCTTCATCTTGAGCATCCTGCTGAGGAGCTCAGAAATCTCTACCGACGTTGTGCCGACAAGCACAGGCCGGCCCAGCCTGTGCATTTCCGAGATTTCATCTATCACTGCATTGTATTTCTCTCTCTTTGTTTTATAGACAAGATCCTCCCTGTCGAGGCGGATCACAGGTTTGTTTGTCGGAATTACTACAACATCGAGTTTATAAATATTCCAGAGTTCAGATGCTTCTGTCTCCGCCGTTCCGGTCATCCCGGCCAGCTTGTGATACATCCTGAAATAGTTCTGCAGTGTAATTGTGGCATAGGTCTGAGTGGCAGCCTCAACCTTCACGTTCTCCTTGGCTTCTATTGCCTGGTGGAGTCCGTCGGAATACCTCCTTCCTTCGAGTACACGACCTGTCTGTTCATCTACTATCTTAACCTTGTTGTCAACAACAATATATTCGATATCCTTATCGAAGAGAGTCCATGCCTTGAGAAGCTGGGTCATTGTATGGACTCTTTCCGACTTCACTGAATAATCCTGGAGAAGCTCATCCTTTGAAATCAGTTTATCGCGATCGCTTGCCTGCGATTTTTCTATATCAGCTATCCTTGAACCCACATCGGGAAGTATGAAGAAGCTTGCATCTTCAACAGAAGTTGAGATCAGGTCGATGCCTTTTTCAGTGAGCTCTATCGAATTGGCCTTTTCGTCAATTATGAAATATAGCTCATCCGTCACCTTTGGCATGTCCTTGCTGTTATTCTGCATGTAGAAGTTCTCTGTCTTCAGCAGCAGTGACTTGTTGCCTTCTTCACTAAGGAATTTTATAAGTGCGCTGTTCTTTGGGAGACCCTTGAAGGCTCTCAGCAGAAGCAGGCCGCCCTCATCTGTCTTATTGTCAGCAATAAGCTTCCTGGCATCAGCAAGAATCTGGGTTACAAGCTTCTTCTGGGCATTGACAAGCTTATCTACCTTAGGCTTGAGTTCATCGAACTGCTGGGTATCGCTTTTGGCAGTTGGCCCTGATATTATAAGCGGAGTACGGGCGTCGTCAATAAGCACCGAGTCGACCTCATCGACGATTGCATAATGGTGCTTGCGCTGAACGAGATCCTCAGGATTAATTGCCATGTTGTCCCTCAGGTAGTCAAAGCCGAATTCATTGTTTGTTCCGAAGGTAATATCGGCATTGTATGCTTTCCTGCGATCGACAGAGTTTGGCTGGTGCTTATCTATGCAGTCTACCGTGAGTCCGTGGAACTCATAGATCGGTCCCATCCACTCGGAGTCGCGCTTCGACAGGTAGTCATTGACTGTAACTATGTGCACCCCACGGCCGGCGAGGGCATTAAGAAAAACAGGCAGAGTGGCCACAACGGTTTTTCCTTCGCCGGTACCCATTTCGGCAATTTTTCCTTTATGAAGGGCCACGCCCCCGATAAGCTGAACGTCGTAATGCACCATGTCCCAGAGTATCTGGTTCCCTCCTGCCATCCACCTGTTGCTCCATACAGCCCTATTTCCCTTTATAGTGATGCTTTCACGGGTGGCTGCAAGGTCCCTGTCGTATTGCCGTACACTTACCTCAACCTCGCTGTTCTCCTTGAAACGCCTTGCTGTTTCCTTAACTATTGCAAAGGCAAGCGGAAGTGCTTCATCCAGTGCAGCCTCAAGCTTCTCGTTTATTGTTTTTTCAATCTTGTCAATAGAGTTGTAAATTTCCTCTTTCCTGTTTACATCTTCCTCTTTTTCAGCATTTTCCCTAAGCTGCAGAATTTCATCTTCTTCCTTGCTGACACTTCCGCGTATGTTGTTCCTTATTTCCTCGCTGGCATTCCTGAGTTCATCGTTTGTAAAGTTGCTTAGCCTGCTATATTCAGCGCGAACTTTCTCAACATAAGGAGCTATCTCCTTCATGTCGCGTTCGTATTTATTTCCAAGGAAGAGACCCAGTACACTGTTAATAATGCTCATATCAGATATATTTCTCTGTATTTAAAAACTTTTGCAAAATTAGCTATATTTTATCAAATGAAGGAGGCAGGCCATGTCAATTTACGGGGTGACATTTCAGCGGATAAGGCTGTAGCGTGCGCTCCTGTATGAGAAGCCGTCGGTAAGAGTAATGAAGTAAAGGCCGTCGGGTAAGCCCGAGATATCAATCTGCGATTCACTCTCCCCTGCTATTGAGCCTGTCCTTAGTGTGATCCCTGTACTGCTGATCACTGCATACTTCCATGGCCTGGATACGTTTGAATCATCAATCCTGATGTTTATTAAACCTTTTCCGGGATTTGGGAAGACTGCAAACGTTCCTCGCGTAAGCTCTTCCGAAGAATCAATAAGCGGATTGATCTTCAGGTCCTCGATAACCCAACCCCATCCGTTGGCAAAGGGATCGGAGAAAAGCCTGAACCTGATAAGCAGTGTATCGCCTGAAGCAAAAACAGATGAAGGGGCAACATAGAAGTTGCGATCCTTAAGCTGGGATTCTGTCGGAACAAAAGATGAATTGTTTCCGTCGATTGAATTATTGTACAGCGATTCCCACAGGGGATCAATTCGCGAGTCATAGCCATCTATGAAGGCTGTCCACGTCTTTCCGAAATCCTTTGAACCTTCAATCACTACATAGTCATAGAACTCCTCTGTACCGAACTGGTAACCGTCTTCTCCCGGTTCCACGAGAACAATCTCCCTGAACCTGAAAAGAAGGCCGGATTCGCCGAATAGGACAGGATACCGGAGAAGGGAAACATAGTTGATACTTTCATCATTATCTTCGGGACTTGCGTAGGGATGAACTGTATGAAGGGCCTTTGAAGTGAAGTCCTTTGGCACGGTCATTGAGAATCCGGAGTTGAAGAAATCCTGCTCAGCAGCTGAAAAGTTCGTCGCATAGCTCTCAACAGGGTCCCTGATTTCCTCGATATCGAGCGATACGTATCCAGCCGAAGGGAATGTTGCCACATTCCCTGCCAGGGAAGAATCTATTGCCACTATCCTGTATCGCAGCGAATCGCCACCTTTAAGGGCAAGGCTCTTTACATTGAAAGAGGCTGAGAAGGCGGCCCCTGAAATTCGTCTGAACCCGGCATAGCGTGCAGAACCGGTATTGATCATATATTCTGCATAAACAGTGTCAATACCTATGTTATCAAAGACTGATGCTTCGAGCATAACTGAATCAACAGTCTCAAGAAGATACTCTCCCGGGCTGTGCCCTATGAGTGGCTTCACTGTATCAGTTCCTACGAAGAAGCTGAATCTGACTATATTGTATAATGCCGGAAGCCTGTATGTTCTCCCGAAATAATCATTAACTGCGAAGTAATACTCCAAACCGGTGTTATAGGCAGGCAGCTGGATTGTAGTTCTGAATGAACCTGCTGATGCGCCCGGAAGCATAAAGCTTCTCTTTTCCGTTTTGAAATTGTCAAATGAATAGACAATTGCAACCTCGTTCCTGTTATATGATGTATCTGACCGGATGCTGACAGAGAGATCGACCTGTGTCAGATTTTCTTCAGTGTCTCTCAAGGGTTTATGTGTTATCCTTGTGTCGATCCAGCCCAGGTCGCCCAATATTGCCTCGGTGATGCTGCCCGGATCATGAATTGCTTCGCCGTAATCGATGAAGGGAGTCATGAGGGCATCAAGCTTGAGTGTCTGATCCTCATCCAGGTGCGACACACTCGAACCGGGGCTCCATGAAGAAGGTGCGTAAAGCCTTGCCCTGCCTCCCGATGTATATTTACTTAGAACAGGTCCGTCGAAAAAGAGTCTTCCCCCGGTTATCTGTGAAACGAGAGCGCTTGAATTGTTCCTGAATTTTGCAGTATCGGTAAGCCTGTCTCCGTTCAGGTTTTCGACAAAGGTGTCGAATACAAACGGGACACCGCTGAACCCATAGGACCCCAGCGTTCCGCTTATGTTCATTGAATTGAAGAATCCGAGGCCATGAATAAGCTCATGAAGGACTACAGTAACGAGATCATATTTACTTGTGGGAGTATTCCCGTCGGTGCCAAAATACCAGTCAATGGCGCTGTTCAGGGTAAGGCGGACATCTCCCTCAGAATCGGGATTCAGGCTTTCGCCGGCAATTTTCTCTGCAATGCTGAGCGGATAAACTGCCATCGGATCGAGGGCATCTATACTCCATCCTGCCACATAGCCCGTAATGCCTGTGCTTCCCAGTACACCTTCTGTTGAAATCCTTGCCCAGCTTGCATCTATTGTAATCCTTGTGCCTGCAGGCAGGATGCCCTCAAGAATTGACACAGCGTATTCAGTGGCTGCTCTTGCCTGTGAGGTGAAGCCAACATAATTGACATCTATGTTTCCGCCCTTTGCTGCAACACCCTTTCGTGCAGAAATATCACGAGGGGGTATGTAAATCCTGTTAACTTTTTTCCCGGCAAGGGACACCCCTGTCACAGAAGAATTTTTGATTATCTTCTGTGCGCTGATAAGGCTGACATGCGCCGGAAACAGGATTAAGGCAAGGGCAAGGAAAAGTTTTCTCATGTGGCAGACTGGTCCGCAGTACCCTTTTTCCTGAGGCTCTCAATGTCCCTGTCGAAAATATACATATTGTTCTTTCCAACAAGCCGAAGCTTATCTATTATGTTCCTTACAGAGGCTTCCTCCTCATCCTGCTCAGTAACAAACCACTGCAGGAAGTTGTGTGTATTATAATCCTTCTCCTGGAGAGCGAGTGCTACAATTTCGTTTATACTTCCGGTTATGAACTGCTCGTGCTTCAGCACTTCTTCGAATACCTGCTCAACGCTCTTATAATCGGAAGCAGGTTTCTTAAGGGCGGGCATAATTGCTTTTCCGCCTCTTTCATTCAAATACCTGAAGAATTTCAGCATGTGCACCCTTTCCTCCTCGGCCTGAGCATACAGCCAGCCTGCTATGCCTCCGTATCCTGAGGTCTCTGCCCATGATGCCATTGCAAGGTAAAGATTAGACGAGTAACCTTCCCTTTCTATCTGCCTGTTGCAGATGTCTTCTATTTTCTTATTCAACATAGCTTTAAATAATTATTATTCTGTTTAAACGATCTGTGTTTTGTTTTGTTCAAAGATAGGATATATTGAAATATGATTTGTAAATCTATGAAAGATCAAGGTTGAGAGATCTTTTAAGTTCCTTCAGAATCGGGTACTTGTTAAAAAGGTAATTGTACTTCTGTTCGTCGCTGTATATCATTTCCGAAGCTTCTGCCTGGTCAACGGTAGTCTCTACATCATAGTCGGGCATGCTGAACCTGCTTTCGAGGAAATTCATAAACCTTTGCCTGTAATTAAGCACGAATGTATCCTTCTGTGCAGCGTTGGCCAGGTGAATCCTTATAAGGCTATCGGAAGCATACTCAGGCCTTGTTGTTTTGAACATGCTGATAATCCTCGGACCCTCCTCAGTAAGTGTTTCAGTGAAATCCTCCCATGCTGCTTCAAGCACTTCGGGAGCAAAGGGAGGAAGAATTGATCCCGGGCTTGCCACCTGTTCCTCCTGCAGAGGCTTATCTTCAGAAACAGCTTGTTTTTCGTCTGTAAGCAATCCCCTGATGGAATATGATTTTGCCTGTGTTTCAATAACCGGCATATGGTCAGGCATGTTAATATCAACCTGGCTTATTCTTTTCGGGGGCTCAGGCTTTTCCTCCTCTAGCGGTTCAGGCTTTTTTTTTTCAACCGCTTCAGCTGCTTCAGCCGCGGTCCCGTTTATCCTGCTCATCTTAATGAGGGCAAGTTCAACATGCAGGCGCTGGTTCTTTGCACTCTTGTAATTCAGTTCGCATGATGAGCCGGCGTCAAGCGCCTTTAATAGAAAGTCTTCAGGGCATCTGGCAGCCTGCTCGGCATATCGCTGCCTGACAGAAGGCGCCGCTTCGATAAGCTTCACAGTAGCCTGGTCCCTGCAAACAAGTATATCGCGAAGGTGGCTGTTAATACCTGCAATGAAATTGTAGCCGTCGAAACCCTTGCCGAGAATTTCATCAAAGATGTTGAGCACCTGGGGAAGTTTGCCGGCAAGGGCCCCGTCTATTGCCCTGAAGTAGTATTCGTAATCGAGCACATTCAGGTTCAGTATCACATCCCTGTAAGTAATATTCCTGCCGCAGAGGCTTACGATCTGGTCAAATATTGAAAGTGCGTCGCGAAGGGCGCCGTCAGCCTTCTGGCTTATTATATGCAGGGCTTCTTCCTCGTAGGCAATACCTTCCTTCACTGCTACATAGGCAAGGCGTTTCACAATATCGTCAGTCCTTATCCTGTTGAAGTCAAAGATCTGACAGCGTGAAAGGATAGTTGGAATTATCTTGTGCTTTTCAGTCGTTGCAAGTATGAATATGGCATGGGCCGGAGGTTCTTCAAGAGTCTTCAGGAAGGCATTGAATGCCGAGGAAGACAGCATATGGACCTCGTCGATTATATAAATGCTGTATTTTCCTATCTGCGGGGGAATCCTGACCTGGTCGTTCAGGCTCCGGATATCCTCAACCTTGTTGTTGGAGGCAGCATCCAGCTCATGTATGTTGAATGACCTGAGAGTATTGAACGACACACAGGATTCGCACTTGTCACACGCTTCAGCATCAGGTGAAAGGTCGGTGCAATTGATTGTTTTGGCAAAGATCCTGGCGCAGGTTGTCTTGCCTACTCCTCTCGGCCCGCAGAACAGATAGGCCTGGGCAAGATGCCTGTTCTTTATTGCACTTTTGAGAGTGGCAGTGATTGTATCCTGTCCAACTACCATGTCGAAGCTGGCAGGGCGGTACTTGCGGGCTGATACAATGAAGTTATCCATATAAGGAATTGAATTCCTCCCGTTTTACGGAAGAGCTACAAATATAGTCAAAAAGCCAAAAAGGCTTCAGGATGTTGAAAAATATCAAAAAAGACCGGCAGAAAGCCTGCCTGCAACAAGGAATTTTACACTATAAGTTTTGTTAAAAACAAAATAATTGTACCTTTGCGGTCCGAAAACATTTAACCAATTAAATTAAGTAATCATTATGTTGAACCAGTACGAAACCGTTTTCATTGCAACTCCCGT
>JALOMK010000342.1 GCA_025455505.1 Bacteroidales bacterium | reverse complement strand
CGTTTCGGAGCTGTTCTTATCGACCCTGACAAATATCGGCCGAGCTACTATTATCATGCATTTTCACTTCCTGATATTCCTGTAGTGCGCTGTACCGAACGGGGGACTATTAAACTGCTTAAATGGGGGCTTATTCCGTCGTGGACAAAAAACATTGAAGATGCACGGGATATCAGGTTCAAGACATTCAATGCCAGGGCTGAAAGTGTAAATGAGAAGCGATCCTTTGTCAGCTCATTCAGATCAAAGCGATGTGTGATCCCGGTGAAGGGATTCTTTGAATGGCAGCATTCCGGGAAGGACAGGATCCCCTGGTATATATATTGTGCTGAAAATGATATGCTTCTGCTGGCAGGCTTGTTTGATGACTGGACTGATACGGCCACTGGTGAGTCGGTCAGCACTTTTTCGGTAATAACCACTACTGCGAACAGCATGATGTCGGAGATTCATAACTCAGCAAAAAGGATGCCTGCAATCCTGATGAAGGATGAAGTTGAAGACTGGCTCAATACTTCTGCTACCCCTTCTGAGCTCTCAGGTTTACTCAGACCTGCCTCCTCTGATTTTCTGGCAGCCCACACTGTCGGTCCGCTTATTAATGACAGGAATGCCGATCGCAACAGGCCGGAACTTATTGCTCCCTTCGTGCGGAAACAGGATAACCTTTTGTTCTAGAGTGGAAGGGGAGAATCGCCGCTTACTCCGGCCACAGGCTTATTGTGCTACGAAATGATAGGTGAGTGTGCCTGTCTGGACTTTCGGGGCACCTGCATCGGCATTGAACCTTGAGATCATGGCATAGCGGGTGGCAGTTTCAACAAGACACTCATCTTTTGTTGTCCCTGCGCTTTCAAGCACCTGTACTTTTTCTACACGCCCCTTCTGGTTGACTTCTATCCGCAATGCTACCTTGCCCTCACCCTGGCACTTATAGATTGGAATCGGAAGATAGGTGTGAGTTCGTCCTTCGAGTTCATAATAAATTCTTGTAGGTCCCTTGTAATTTGCAGCCATCTCCTGAGATTTCAGTGGCTGATCCTCTTCTGTCCTGCTATCATTTTCGAAGGCGAGATCTTCCGGTTCCGTCTCTGCATCTGCCCGCTTTTGTTCATCAATGTAATTGTCAGCGCTAAGTTTCCCGCTCTTAATAAGTTCTTCCTTGACAAGATCCTGGTATTCGGCAGGGTCGATTTGTTCAGGGTTCCGGCTTGCCAGATTACGTGCTATGTTCAGCATCTCCGCATCTCCCTGGAGTATTCTTTCAATTGCTGATGCAGGAAGTTCAATTTTTTCCTCTTCCGCGGTTTTATTCTGATCCTCAGCTTCAATAAACTCTATTGTGAATTCTTCTTTCTTTTCAGTATTTAAGGACCTGAGCTGAAATGACATGAATATTATTGCAGCAATAAGATGCAAGATCAGTGTCCCAAGAACACCGGCTATCCGACTCTCAGACTTTTTCATACATTGCGAAATTATAAATAATTACCTTTACTGCAGGTTGATGGTTCCAATTATTATGTATGAACTGAATCTCCAAAGAACAAGTTGAATGAAAACTGAACTGACCCTTGAAATAATACGTGAGCGCTGGAGTCCATACTCCTTTTCGCCCCTTCCTGTTGAAGAATTCCGGATAAAAGCAATGTTTGAGGCTGCCGGCCATGCTCCTTCTTCAAGAAATGAGCAGCCCTGGTTGTTTGTTTATACAACACGTGAGGATGAAAAAGTCTTTGAAGCTTACCTGGATTTCCTTGAGGAATCGAACCGGATATGGGCACGGAATGCTTACGGCCTGATTGTGGCCCTTGCTCGGACAACACATGCATACAATGGGAAACCTAACAGGTTTGCACTGTATGATACGGGTATGGCTGTCGCTAATCTACTGTTGCAGGCAATATCTTTTGACATTTACATTCACCAGATGGGTGGATATTCCCCTGAGAAAGTATCATCTTATCTGGGCCTTGGGAGCGATATAGTGCCGGTAACAGTCATGGCAATGGGATACCTGGGCGATGGGTCATCATTGCCTGCCGAAGTTGCCCGGAAGGATGAGCAGCGCAGGCCACGCAAGCAGGTCTTTGAAATTGTATCAAGGAATTCGCTGTCGCGACAGGCATTCAGGGAAGATTCTGATAAATAAAATCAATCTTTGTCTGGATTCTTCAACTTCTTCCTGACTTTCGCGTTTGACGGCCTTATTGATTTCTGGTTCTTGAGCATCCCGTTTTTAAGGCCGTTTATGAATTTGGCCCATGCGAAGGGATTCAGCAGGTTGTTTACAGGATATTGTCCTTTCGTAGCCTGAGCGCTGAAATTCTGCTCCATAACATACCTGAACCCAGCCTCCGGCGAAACAGTGATACCTGTCTGGTTCTGAACTGCAACATAAATTGAGGCAATATTTTCATTCATATTCTCTATAAGCGGGTCGGCTGGTTTTTCCCGGGTCATATCACGGATGAACTCATTATAGGTCTTCCACGGCATAATTGATATTTCCTCAATGCTGATAGTGTCCATTTCAAGGGCAATATCAACCTTTGCATTGCGCCCTGAAAAATCAAGAGGTATTACCGAATGATACCTTTTGTAGCCAAGGGCCCTGAAGAAAATTGTATCGCCGGGGGAACTTGTAATCGAATAAATTCCTGTCGGCTCACTGATCGAACCCCTTCTGAGTTTCTTTGAGATCACGGCCACTCCGGCCATAGGACGGAAAGAAGCGTCTGTGATAATCCCGCTGACCTGTACGAATCTCTCCCTGTCATCTGTCTGACAATGGATTGATATGCAGATTGCCGCTGCTGCTATGCCGGTTAAAATGATTTTCTTCAAGCCTTCCTCTTTCCTGTATCCTGTTATCCCCTGCAAAATAAGCATTATTGAAATGAACGGGGAAATATTTATCTATATTTTGTTGCCTTAATTTGTGCTTGCGGAATTATGAATTGACGATTTAAGGCCAATGCTGTGAAAGATCATTTTCAGGATAGAGAAAATATTTCAATCTTTGTTAAATCGGAAACCTGGTTTGGAACAA
>JALOMK010000341.1 GCA_025455505.1 Bacteroidales bacterium | reverse complement strand
CAGGGAGAAAAAGTGCCGTATGTCAGTCTGAGCACATCCAGGTTATCCCTGTCACTTAAAAGTATTTCCTCTCCTTCATTAGCAAGGTTCCCGCTGAAATTTCCGGAGGCTCTCATCCCGTAGTAGTCAAAAAACCTCGATGGTTTGGAAGCTACAACATAGAAAGCCCCGGGTGGCAGCAGGTAAGATGAAGGGAAAGAATACCTTACAGCCGAATCGATTTTCAGTCCTGTCAGATCTATTGCATCTGTTCCTGTATTCTTAAACTCCAGGAATTCAAGGTCCTTTGCCTTAATGGTATCATTGCCTTCAATATACTCGGACGGATGATACTGAATCTCAGTGAGTCTGAGGGCAGAATAGTTGCCTTTGTCCGTAAAAAGCCGCGCTTCCGTCAAAGCGCTCCAGCGTCCCCTGTCATGTACTCTCGAGCGGATGACCGCAGGTCCGCGGAAAGTGATCCTCTCGTTTGAATTAACGAATATTGCCGCAGGATTAATTGCAGCTCCCGCAGATCTCGGGTCGCTTCCGTCAACAGTATAGTATACCGATCCTGCATTATTGGGATTTGACATAACGACGCCGGCAGAAGCGGCAATTAAAACATCAGTATCACGGACAGGCAGCCCGTCGACTGTCATCACGGGAGCATCAAGATCGGGCCACAGTCCTTCGGCGCGAAGCTGGCTTATCACAATATCCGGCCTGTATTTCACATAAATATCCCTGATTTTATTTATCTCTCCCATCCAGTTTCCGTTCCGTGTATAGGGTGTTGCTCCCGGTCTTTTGGCATCTCCCCACCGTGCCGACTCTGCTATCACAGCCAGGTCGACCTCGCTGACGCGCTTGCTGACTCTTTCCCGTGCCTTTTCCTCTGTGAAAACTCCACCCGGGCTGAAGTGCTTGTAGGCCCGGTTCTGAAAGCGTGCAACATATTCCTTGTTCGATGTAAGCTTATAATGCAGCCACTGCGGGTGAAACGAAGAAATGCTGTTCACCTCCATCCGAAGGTTATCGGTCCGTGAACCGATGTTCACACGGTTTTCGGCCAGTCCGATTCCGGGGGAATTTGCCTCATTGAAGAGTGAGTGCTCCGCATCGTGTGTAAAGAACATGAAGCCCTTTGAGCGATCATTCCTGTTATCAATTGCATAAAAATTATTTGCCTTTTTATTTCCCATAAACACGGCTGTCGGAGAATCGATGTTACCCGTGTAGAAGATCACGAGCATGAAATCGATAAGATTGTCAATATCAACAAGAATCTCGCCTCCCCTGTACGGAACTCCGTTTGCATCCCTGCCTTCAAGTGCATTGTATGAGGCTTCAGTTGAAAAACCTTCGGAACACATAAACAGCAGCTTCTGCCAGGAATCGAGGTTGCCATCGGTTGCTTCCACCTGATAGCCCGCTTCTACATCGACCTTTACAACATCATAATCATCGGAATCATCGCCGAAATAGGATTCGGCAAAGCGTGCCTCGGCCCTTTCCTGTGACATATAAAGTCCCCAGTACATCCCATTTAGGTAGAGGTGATAGTACCTGCTGCGTGTGTATGGCCTGCCCATGTCGCGTTGCGTATCGCGCGAAAACACCTCCCTGACAATTGAATTTCGCGAATCACCGTTGTTCCATCCGTAGTTTTGCTCACAGCGAAGGTCAATCTTGTCAAATTCATCAACTCCTTCCTCGCCAAAAAGCGGGAACTTAAGTTTTGCCGCTCCGTACTCTTCCCTGAAGAAGAGCCTGAAAGCATGCTTGGGAAAGCCATCACGCCTGCTATAGCCTCCTCTGATGCGAAGTCCGGCATTAATGCTGAATCCTTCAGACATATCAGGGTTTATAAGCTCTGCGCTGCACTCCCTCTCCCAGTTAAATCCATGCCCTTCTGCATTAACATATATTCCGCGTGCAGGATCAAAGAGGTTTTTCAGATCGGTTACTATTGATATCGATGGGATATACTTCAGTGACGCATCAAACTGCGATGCATAGGCAGGATCCGTAACTACCCTCCTGTCGATGTCGAGATCGATAAGCTGTCCGTTTACATTTGTATTCGGCCAGTTGCCGCCCGGCCAGGCCTGGGTAAGGACCTTCTCGGTGAAAATATAGGACCTGGCATCAGGCTTTGAAGGTTTATAGGTGCCACTTACAACTGAAGCTCTTACAATAAATGCAGGAGTTGCGGGTCGGCCCTGGTCTGAATCAGGGTCAACTG
Organism: Bacteroidales bacterium; assembly: GCA_025455505.1. Classification (GTDB taxonomy): domain Bacteria; phylum Bacteroidota; class Bacteroidia; order Bacteroidales; family VadinHA17; genus LD21. Next base: position 2,705 of record JALOMK010000341.1, on the reverse strand, counting down.
TCACGACAAGGGGTGATGATGAACGGACTGCCGCGGGGGAGTCCTGAGGATTGCTGCCATCAAGCGTATATACAATGTCGAGCGAATTATCCAAAGATGACAATTCAAGCTGAAAGGGGGCGTTATAGAATCCTGAAGGAACTGAAAATGATACTCCTGAACTGTATGAAGTTTCCTGTTTTTGTATTTCACCCTTTAAATCAATGTCGATGTAAAAATCTGTGCTGGAAAGGCTCACGTTAAAGCACTGAACGGCTATTGTGTTTATTCCTTCGCGCAGGCCGGCTGCTGCTGCGTCGATTTCGAACCGTTCGCCGTTTCCCGATTCATGGTTCCCTGCTGCAAATGAATTATGTAAAGGCACTGCAGGTGCGTTAACTGTAAGAGCCCTGTTTCCGTTTATCCAGATTATAAAACCATCATCATAGTCTGCCAGAACTGTCAGCTTAGTGATATTGCTGCTTGAAGTGCATTCAAACTTACTCCGCAGGTAAACAGTGGAATAGGAATTCATCATATCTGTAAGTTCTGTACCTGAGGCTCCGTCACCGTAGCGGAAGGGTGCAAATCCCTTAGCCCAGCCGCTGTCGTCAAATACCGGGCTCATCCAGTCCTGGGAGAGCGAAGCTGCGTCCTTCCCCTTGAGGTAGGAATACTGGCTCTGGTAAGGGAAATCAGCCTGCGGATAGGATACAGAGAATATGAACAGAAGAAGTATTGCAGGCAAAAGTTTACGATAGACACATGAACTGTTCTTCATATCTGGCCTGGAGGATTCCATGCCGTTTGCTGAAATTCGGGACTGATAACTATATAGTCTGATAGTATCCGTCGTTCAGGGCCATAAGTTCCCTGTGTGTTCCTGTTTCAACTATACGGCCGTCTTCGAGAACCACTATCATGTCGGCATGCTGGATAGTTGAAAGCCTGTGGGCAATAACAATAGAAGTTCTGTTCTGCATAAGTCTTATGATTGCATCCTGCACAAGTCGTTCCGATTCAGTATCAAGGGCAGAAGTGGCTTCATCGAGAATAAGTATGGGGGGATTTGCCATTATGGCCCTTGCAATGCTGATCCTTTGTCTCTGTCCTCCGCTGAGTTTACTTCCCGACTCCCCTACCGAGGTATCATAGCCACTTTCCGATTCGATAATAAAATCATGGGCGTTGGCGATTTTTGCTGCATTCTCGGCATCTGTCAGCGAGGGACTGGCAACACCAAACGCGATATTGTCGAGGAAGGATGAGTTGAACAGAACGGGGTGCTGGCTTACTATGCCCATAAGGCTACGGAGGTCCCTGACCCTGATGTTCCTGATATCTTTTCCATCGATTAGCACTTCTCCCATGTCGACGTCCATAAACCTGGGCAGAAGGTCAACAAGCGTTGACTTGCCCGAACCTGACCTGCCAACAATCGCGACAGTCTGTCCTTTCCTGATTTTAAGGTTTATATCCTTCAGTACAGGTTCCCCGGCATAGGCAAACCATACTCCCCTGAACTCAAGCGACTCATTGAAGGAATTCAGTGCCTCGGCTCCGGGAAGTTCAGGTATCTTCTCCTCAGCATTCAGGATCTGGTCGATCCTGTCGATTGAGGCCATACCTTTCTGAATTGTGAAGTAGGCTGTCGTGATATTCTTGGCAGGCTGTATGATCTGGGAAAACACAAGCAGGAAGGCTATCAGCTTTTCCGGTGTCATATTGCCCGAACCGCTCATTGCAAGGTTGCCGCCAACCCATAACAATACCATTACCACTATTGTAGCAAGGAACTCGCTCATGGGGGATGCAAGAAAGGCCTTTCTCAGAACCCGTTTGAAGACCTTTGAATACCTCTCATTCGATTCGGAAAACTGCAGCTTCATCTTCTCCTCGGCATTGAAGCCTTTAATTATCCTGAGGCCCGAAAGGGTCTCCTCAACAACACTAAGCAGCCGGCCGAGATGCTGCTGACCCAGGAGCGAGGAGGAACGCAGTGTCCTGCTGGCGCGCGAGATGAGCCAGCCGCTCAGCGGCAGGAGCAAAAGTGCAAAAAGAGTAAGCTGAAGGCTGCTCACAAAGAGGTATACAATGAATATCAGTATATACATGGGATCCCTGAAGAGCATCGTAAGCGACATAATTACAGATATCTCGACCTCCTGGACATCGTTCGATATCCTGGTCATTACATCACCTTTCCTTGAATCGGTAAAAAAAGAAAGAGGCAGGGCAAGTACTTTATCGTATACCTTGCGTCGGAGGTCCCTGACTGTGCCTGCCCGTATATAGGCAATGCTGTTGTTTGCAAGAAAGATGAAACCATTCTTGAAAAAACTGGCGAGGATTACGACAGCAACGATGAGAAGAAGGGCTCCGGCCTGGCCATTATCGGCAATGAATTTTTCGAGGTAATACTTTCCGAACTGCTCGAAGTATGATGCGGAAAATGTAAAGGCCCCGGGATGAACAGCATTTCCGACCTGGTTAAAAAGTATCTTGAGAAAGGGTACTACGAGGGTAAATGAAAACAGGGCAAACACGGCGCTGAGAACATTGTACGATATGCTTCTGATTGCTGACCATTTATACGGGGCAAAATACCTGAGCAGCATTTTTACATTATTCATAAGCCGGCAACTGTTAGAAACCTGTGTAATTGTAAGGTGTAATTGCTCTCAGTTCCTTTTTAACATCTTCACGCAGGTCGAGTGAGTTTATGA
>JALOMK010000340.1 GCA_025455505.1 Bacteroidales bacterium | reverse complement strand
CTCCATATGGTTTAAGCAGGTTTGCAGGCAAAGATGCTGCCTGCATTTTTTTATCGGCGCCGCCTTCAAGCCTGGATTCGATTGCAGACCGTGCAATAGAGAAAAGCATATCCCGCTCTTCAACAGTAAAGTACATGCCTTCCCCGGAAGGCTTTTTATCCCCGGGGCCGCTTTTCTCAAATACAGCTATGGCATTATATCCCACAACTTCAGATTTTCCCCCGTATGGAGAGTCGCCGGAATTCGTATAGTCTACAAGCTTATATTCAAGATTCTTATTTCCTTCTGTAAGGTAAAGAAGCGTGAGCCCTGAAGTCCAGCCGCACATGCTTGTCGCAAGCCCCTTGTACAATTTCCTTTCATTGCTGTCAAGAGTGCTGAGGAACGTCTCAGGATCGCCGCTTGCAATACCAAGCGCCGTTGCCCTGTCAGCCGCCACGGCATCGCTGTACGACGGATAGTGGGAAAAGTCGCTGCTGATTATGAAGAGATTATCGGGAGTGAAGTATTGTTGCAGTGCTGTGGCAATTTTCCTTACAGTGTTTTTGTCTGAAGTTCCTATGATGACTGGCACTATCGGAGGCATGTCCGGGAAATAATATTGCAGGAGGGGAACCTGAACTTCTATGCTATGTTCCCTGTCGTGTGCAGTAGTGGGAAAACTGAAAACCTTGCTGCCTTTTACAAGACTGTTTGCAATCTCCCTGTTCACCACGGCTTTCCCGAACGGCGTCCGGAAGTCGCCCGTGAAATATACAGATGCCCCTTCAAAGGGCATTATATGACTTGATCCGATTATGAATATATTGCTGAATTTCGTATCGCGGGGAATTGTGCTGAGTGCAGCAGCAGCAGTTCTTCCTGAAAAAACATAACCTGCATGTGGCGAAACAAGCGCCCGGACCTTGCCCTGAACTGTTGGCGTATTGCATTCGTTGAAGAGACCAGCGATTTCCTTTGTAAGTTCGGATTTGCCGGCGGAGTAAAACCTTCCGGCAGCAACTGGCTGTCTGTCAGTTCCTTGATTTTGGGAAAAGGTATCCATTGCGGCAATTATTAAGGCAATAATCAGTGCTAAACCTCTCATAATTCATCCCCTGGTGGCGGAGTAATAAAATTAGGCTAAAAAATTGAACTATGGCGACCACTGAAGAGTGGAAAGTTCAAAAACAGCAAAATCAGCGATAAGCACGTTTAGACGTGGTGTTCTGGTTTTTGCCAGTGTGAATTCAGGAGTAGATACTGAGACGTAATCCGGCTGTTTCCGGCGCGACTGACTTCTCAGACAAGGACCATTGATTGCTTCAGGATCTTTCCTTTATCGTCGGTTCCGTAAAGCTTAATTCCCATGCTCAGCGAGGGATTTTCGATTCCATGAATAATGGGATGGAGCTGGTCCTTAATGTCGTCCACATCCATGTTCTCGAACTCCTCTATGCTGAAATAGAGGTGGATCATCAGGGTGTACTCGGGTTCGGCAATACTGCCCAGCGCCTTTGCAATTTTTGACAACCAGATTGAGGACGATGTGTTGAAATATTCGAGGTTGAGCCTTAAGTTGGTCCGCTTCCTCGGGTTTTTTACATATTCGAGAATCCAGGTATATATGTTTTCATATAACTTTGATGCATTCTCAGGTATTGATCTGCCTGAAAAAATCAACTCTCCTGTAAGACTGTTCAGATCTATCTGAGGTGTCTTGCCTGTCGACTCCAAATAATAACTTTTTAATTCCACTCGCCTATCCCCGTTTCGTGTATGAATTAACTGAGTTTCCATGAAATCAAAATTAGTTCTTCTTTTCATGAGCCTTCACAAGCTTAATCAAAAAGAAATGCTCAATAGTCAAATAAAAGCATGCATTGGCATAAATACTGCTTATCACCATGGGCATGGAGAGCCTGATTTTTGGTGAATTCATGGTATGATCCGCAATTTTAAAATATTATCTTTGGAGCCTGAAAATTGCAGATACGATGGAGCTGATTCTCAAACTGAAGATAAAGGAAGCATTAAAATCACTATATGGGGCTGAGGTGCCTGATGAGCTGATACAGCTCCAGGAGACAAAGAAGGAGTACAGTGGTGATTTTACTCTTGTAGTATTTCCGCTGCTAAGGTATTCGAAAAACACTCCTGAGAGCACAGGACAGGGAATCGGCGATTACCTGACAGCTAACCTCAGTCTTGTTGAGCGCTATAATGTCATCAAGGGTTTTCTGAACCTTGAGCTTTCTGAAAAGTTCTGGCTGGATGAGATAACAAGGATCGCATCTTCTGATGATCTTCTGAAAGAATGCAGAACAGGCAGGTCTGAGACTGTTATGGTGGAGTATTCTTCGCCAAATACAAACAAGCCTTTGCATCTCGGTCACATACGAAATAACCTCCTGGGGTATTCGCTTTACAGGATACTACTGTCATGCGGTAACAATGTTGTAAAGACGAACATTGTGAATGACAGGGGGATTCATATATGCAAATCGATGCTTGCCTGGCAGAAGTTCGGAAAAGGGGAGACACCGGAAAATTCAGGCCTTAAGGGCGACCATCTTGTAGGAAAATACTATGTGATGTTCGAGCAGGAACTGAAGAAGCAGATTGAGAAGCTTGCCGGAACCGCTAGCGATGAGAATGAGGTGAGAAACAGTGCTCCCCTGATGCGGGAGGCCAGGGAAATGCTTCTGAAATGGGAGCAGGGCGATGGCGAGGTTGTAGATCTCTGGAAAATGATGAACGGGTGGGTCTATGAAGGTTTTGATATAACATACAGGAAACTGGGCGTTGATTTTGACAGGATCTATTATGAGTCAGAGACCTATAAGACCGGAAAGGACATAGTGCTTAAGGCTCTTGCAGACAAAATACTATACCAGAATTCCGACAGCTCGATATGGGCTGATCTTTCAGCGGAAGGACTCGATCAGAAGCTTCTTCTGAGGTCGGACGGAACAGCTGTTTACATGACCCAGGACCTTGGAACGGCAGTTGCCAGGTACAATGATTACCGCTTTGACAAAAATATTTATGTTGTTGGTAATGAACAGAATTATCAT
>JALOMK010000339.1 GCA_025455505.1 Bacteroidales bacterium | reverse complement strand
TCTGGTCCTATACGGGATTCAGGAATATGACAACAGGCCACTTCGTTATGATTATTATTGGCCTTATATTCCTGTTCCTTGCAATAAAATTCGATTATGAACCACTACTTCTTGTTCCTATTGGTACAGGAATACTGCTTGGGAATATTCCATTTTACCAGGAAGCCGGGCTGAACCTCCAGATCGGCGTATACCAGCAGGGAAGTGTCCTTAATTATCTTTATTTCGGGGTACTTAAAGGTATCTACCCGCCCCTGATTTTCCTGGGCCTCGGGGCCATGACAGATTTTTCATCGCTGATATCCAATCCGCGGCTCATGCTCCTTGGTGCAGCAGCCCAGCTTGGGATCTTCGTTACCTTTCTTGGCGCGCTTGTACTTGGCTTTTATCCGCAGGAGGCAGCCGCCATAGGGATCATTGGAGGAGCAGACGGTCCGACTGCGATCTTCCTTTCATCGAGACTTGCCAACGGTGTGAATATCCTGCCCGACGGGACAACCGTCAAAAACCTCATAGGCCCGATCGCAATTGCAGCCTATTCCTATATGGCCCTTGTCCCAGTGATACAACCTCCTGTAATGAGGCTTCTTACATCAAAAAAGGAAAGGCTGATAAGGATGAAACCTCCAAGAGCAGTTGCAAAGGTCGAGAAGATACTTTTTCCCATCTTCGGAATCCTTCTGACCCTTTTCATAACGCCAAGCGGGCTTCCACTTCTCGGAATGTTCTTCTTCGGAAACATACTAAGGGAATCAGGCGTCACAAAGAGGCTCGCCGAGACCGCCCGAACGGCTCTGATCGACATAGTTACCATACTCATTGGTCTTACAGTGGGAGCATCCACGCAGGCAGATGTTTTCCTTACTCCAAGCTCGATAATGATATTTGCGCTTGGAGCATTTTCTTTTGTAATTGCCACCGCAGGAGGCGTGCTCTTTGCAAAGTTCATGAACCTTTTCCTCAGCGATGAGAACAAGATAAATCCACTTATCGGATCTGCAGGAGTTTCTGCAGTCCCCGACAGTGCAAGGGTTAGCCAGATGGAGGGTTTGAGGGCAGATCCGACGAATCACCTCCTCATGCATGCTATGACACCTAACATTTCGGGGGTGATAGGATCGGCAGTTGCAGCCGGTATTTTGCTGGGTTTCCTGGGTTGAAAGCCCTTCGGCCTGCACCGCGATCTGGGAAAAAAAGATTAGGTTTGTATAGGGAACCAAATCCGTGAAAAATGAATTCAATCATTGCAAGCGCAGGGAACTCAGGCCCCAAAGTCAGATCGGACTGCGAGATCACGCTCGAACATCAGTCTTCGGGAGGGATACAGGTCACTGTAAACTCAAAAGTAAAAACTCTTTATGGTGCCTCAATTGAGAAACAATGTTCTGAGTTTGCCGGGGCAGCAGGATTTCAGAACCTCAGGATAATTGTAAATGATTCAGGAGCCCTGCCTTTCGTGATTGAAGCCAGGCTCGAAGCCGCCGCAAGGAAGCTCAGCGGCAGAGATTTAAGTTTTCCCCCGGCACTCAGGAATCATAATTTCAGGGAAAGCAGCCGCGACAGGTTCAGGTTTACCCGGCTTTATCTCCCCGGAAACGCCCCGGGGATGATGATAAATGCCGGCCTGCATTCACCTGACGGACTCATTCTCGACCTCGAAGACTCAGTAGCTCCGGCAAAAAAGGATGAAGCACGGCTGCTCGTGAGAAATGCCCTCTGCAGCCTCGACTTCGGATCGGCCGAGAGGATGGTGAGGATAAACCAGGGAGCCAGGGGCCTTGAAGACCTTGAATATGTGGTGCCTTACAATGTTAACCTTGTACTTATTCCAAAATGCCAGCATGCAGATGAGGTTGTTGCTGTGTCGGAAAAAATCAGGCACTTGCACCCTCAAGGCAGGACAGGTGGCAGAATATGGCTTATGCCGATAATAGAAACCGCACTTGGCGTTGAAAATGCTTACAGTATCGCAGTCTCTTCACCCGACGTTGTAGCTCTCGCTGTCGGACTCGAAGATCTTACTGCAGATCTTGGTGTACAGAGGACAAGCGAAGCCACAGAGTCGTTGTATGCACGGACAAGGATAGTCAATGCTGCTAGGGCTGCCGCGATCCAGCCCATTGACTCGGTATTTTCCGACGTAGCTGATATGGAAGGTCTCCTGAAGACTGTAAGAGTGTCGAAATCGCTGGGCTTCGAGGGCATGGGCTGCATACATCCGCGCCAGATTCCTGTAATAATGAAGGGATTTGAACCGGATGCTCCTTCAATTGAGAAGGCGCAGAAAATAGTCCTTGCCTTTGAGGAGGCTGAACGGCTCGGCCTTGGCGTTGTAGCGCTGGGCTCAAAGATGATCGACCCGCCTGTTGTTTTAAGGGCTCAGAAAACAATAAACCTTGCACAGGCAATGGGACTGCTTTCGCCAGACTGGAGGAGTGCAGGAACCAATTGATTCTGCCGTTTTTAATAAGACAGACATGAAAGTCAAAACTGTAATAAATGCTGCAGGCAGGGAAGTCCCGCTCGAAATCAACGGTTGTCCTGTCATTCCCTACAAGGGTGTCGGCGGGCACAGGCCTGAAGGAAACAGGTACGGACCGCCCGTACCTACATCTGCCGATTATCCTGCTGACGGCAACAAGGTTGTAGCTGGCCTTGAAGAAGCATTGCGAAAATGCGGCCTAAAAGACGGAATGACAATTTCAACTCATCATCATCTCAGGGACGGTGACCTTGTGAGCAACAAAATATTTGAGATTGCATCGTCAATGGGCGTCAGGGACCTTGTCTGGTTTCCTTCAGCCTCCTTCCCCTGCAACGATCCTGTTATAAAGTTTCTTGATGATGGAACAATAAACCGTATTGAAGGGAGCATGAACGGCCCGCTGGGGCGCTACGTGTCAGAAGGGAGAATGAAGGGTACGGCTGTGCTCAGGTCACATGGGGGAAGAGTGCAGGCAATTACAGACGGAGAAGTTAAAATCGACATAGCGGTTCTTGCTGCACCCTCAGCCGACTCATTCGGAAACGCCAGGGCGACAGGAGGCTCATCGCCCT
>JALOMK010000058.1 GCA_025455505.1 Bacteroidales bacterium | reverse complement strand
ACTCATTGCAGCAAGCCTGAGGAATTCTGAGCAGCTTGAAATGCTTGCCGGCACCGATGTTTTTACAATGCCTCCGTAGATAGCCGCCACAGGCAGGAAGACCCTCAAGGCTGATTTTGTTTCGCGGATGCATGAAAACTATGAGGTGCCTCTTTCTCTGAAGGCTGATGGTCAGGGCATTGAAAAATTCTGGAGAGTCGAAAGCAATATTCTTGCTTTCTCTGAAAGGGTGGCCGCAAAGCCTCCTTCAACAGGGAAGGAGCTGATTGCAATAGCTCACGAGGAGGGTTGCGGCGACATGTTCCCACGCCTTTCGAGGGAGGAACTCAAAATAATAGCCACCGATGGTAAAATTCCTGTGCATGAGCACTGGAAGAACAGGATAGCTGACGCGACAATTGCGCCTGACACGCTCCTTAATCTTGCTGGCCTGGCATCATTCACTGCAGATCAGCAAATGCTTGATGAAAGGATCAGGGGCATTATTGAGTGAGTGCCTGTCTCTGCCTTATTGCCTCATACAGAATAATTCCGGCCGCCACAGAAACATTAAGCGATCCTATCGCTCCGGTCATGGGGATCTTAATCCGCAGGTCTGAAAGTGCAAGCAGTTCACGGCTGATTCCCTTTTCTTCTGATCCCAGTATCAGCGCTGCCGGGCCTCCCAGTGAGACATCTGAAGCTTTTACAGAAGAAGCCTCTCCTGCGGAAATAATCTTAAGACCTGATTCCCTCAGGTATTCTACAGCCCTGACGAGGCTCCTTTCACGACAAACCGGAAAAGTATGAAGTGCTCCTGCCGAGGTCTTGACTGCATCGGCAGTTATTCTTGCGGAACCTTTCTCCGGGATTATTACAGCATGGGCCCCGAGGCATTCTGCGGTCCTGACTATTGCACCGAAATTCCTTACGTCGGATATCCCGTCGAGCACAAGAACAAGCGGATCATCTCCCTTTTCGTAAATCATGGGAAGAAGGTTCGAAATGCTCTGGTATTCAATAATAGACAACCATGCGAGGACTCCCTGGTGATTCTTTCTTGTAACAAGTTCTATTCTTTCAAGAGGTACGACCTGGTAGACTATATTATGCAATCTGACTTCTGTCATAAGCTCATGGTAAAGAGATCCCTGCAGTCCCTGCCTGATGAGCAGCCTGTCGATCTGTTTACCAGCTTTAATGGCTTCTATTACGGCTCTCAGGCCGAATATGCAATCACTTTCTTTCTGCATTTTTGATTTTCTAAATATCTTCAGGATTATCGAGGCGGAATACGATGCCTTTCCTCCAGCTTGCAATTGCCTGGTCCCAGAAAGTGATCAGAGCTTCACTGCGGCTAAGGTAGAAGTCATTGTCAGAGAAGCGGTTCGGACGGGCTTTGAAGCTGAAGAAGAGGTATTCCTCCTTAACAGTGTATCTCCCTCCCCAGGATGAGCTGATTACAGGCTTCCTGTAGCCCCATGTTTCTCCTTCATTAGTCTTGTAGACCTTGTCAGGCGGACCATATATTATATAGATCATGCCCCTTTCAGTTCTCCAGCCCTCCTTGAATGATGTAAAATAGTAATTTGAATAGAGGACCCTTGAATAATATATGCGGATAAGTTCTCTTGCCTTTTCAACATTGCCGGCCCTTGATATCCAGAAGTTGTCAAGTGCCAGCTTTGGCTTATCCGAAGACCTTAGTTCAGAAAGCTCGTCGCTGTTTGCCAGGTAGGCGAGAGGTTCAATCATCGTTTCGGGTCTTCTCATCGACGGGAAATCAGATCCGAAGTTGAAAAGTGCAAAGCCTTCCCTGCTTTTCCTGTCTGCCGAGCACAGGTAAATGCCCTCCCTTGGAAGCATCATGGGCAAGGTGTCGGAATAAGCTATTGCCACGACTTGTGAAGGTCTGGCTGAAGGTACATCTTCCGGCAGCATCATCGAGGGAGGATCAGGCACATCAAGAACGGGATCGAAATACGATACATATATAGAATCTGGCCGTCCGCGGAGGTAGAGAAGGTTTACATATTCATTGATCCGAAGAACCGGATCAAATAGTTCGTTGTTCTCAAAATGACCGCGAAGCAAATAATTGTACCTGTTGAAGGCTGACATTGTATTGAACGGAACGAAGGCCTGGGCTGCCATAAGCCTGAGCCTGTCAAGAATCCTTACCTCAGCCATGTATTCGTTCGCGCTTAAAACTTTGAGCGGGACATTGTAAATATACTCCATCCTGCCCTGTTCCCTGATGACGCTCAGGTTGTAATATGCAGTATCGGTAAGAACCCTGCCCTCCGTAATATTGTAAAGCCTGACCGTAATCAGCAGGTTTGCTTTCGGAACTCCTTCCGGGTTCGCCTCGGAAAAGAACAGGTCGGAAGCAAAGAGCTTGACTGACAGTACAGATGTATTTTCCGACTGGTTTGTTACAATATACCTTGCATTGAAGGGATTTTTCGACGGGTTGTAAAGGTATGATAGGTCTTTGGTGTCGGCTGCAGGTTGTGAAGGCTTGCACGAACTGACAATTGCAGCCCCCAGTAGCATTACCGGAAGAATTATAATTGACCTGTAAAGAGCGCGCTTCATCATTAAGGTGTTAAGTGTTTGTTCCGGCATCATGCCATTGCAGGTGTACATGGCAAAGTTCCTTCATATCGTCTTCCCTGATAACGGAATGACTTACAGAGCCAATATTGCTGCGGCTTACAGCACTGCGCACAAATACATGCTGCCCCAGAACTGATTCAGCAAGATAGTTTATTTCGGCTGAAACAGGCCTGTTTTTAATTATAAATTCAAGGTCATACGAATCCATGACCCACCTGATGTATTTTGTATTATTAGTGTGAAGGTTCATATCCAGGTCACTTGTATTTATCCTGGTTCTCTCCGAGACAATCTCGTCACCAGCCGCTCCTTCGAGTTTTGATGCAAATCTGACAGGAGATTCACCCGGGTTCAGCTCATGTTTGAAGCGCGACAGTATTGAATCAGGACGCTGTATGCGTCGGGTCGACTGGTCGAGGATAAGCCATGATGAAGTTGCAGAAGCGAATACTTTGCCATCCTGCGTACGGGCCTCATAATTCCTTAGCGCGAAAAGTTTATCAGTTCCGTTAGGCCATGTTGTTACAGATATTATTTCTCCCCATGCCGGCCAGAACATGAATTCTGCATACATCCTTGAAAGGACCCAGAAATGATTCTCTCTCAGCAGGTCATCCCTTCCGAAACCCAGACGGATTGCATGGTCAGAAGCTATATCCTGGAAATAATTAAACATTGAGCAAAGGTCAAGCCTGCCATTTGGCCCGGCTTCATAGACGTGTACAGTATATTGCTTCTCCAGTTTTACAGGCTCCATCTCACTGAATATTGTTTTTCATGAAGGCCTCGAGTTCCTCGCTTATCTGTCCCCACAAATCCATGTGCGTATTGAGCGTTTCCTTAAGTTCCCTGTATCTTTCAAAGGCCAGGTTGTGTTCTTCAGATGAATTTCCGGGTTCCATGAAAGATTTGTCAATTTCCCTTATTTCTGATTCTATCCTTTCTATGTCTGTCTCGGTATCCTCAAGTCGTTTTCTGAGTTTTCGCAAGGTTTTTTCAAATTCCTTTTTTTCAAGATACCTCTGCTTGTTCTGCGACGCATTCTGCTCTGCAGGACCCTGGGTTTTCTTTTCCTTTTTCTCAAGCTCCTTGAGATTTTCGATCTTTTTCCTGCGGAGGAAATCATAGATACCCCCTATATGCTCCCTTACCCTGTTATGCCTGAATTCAAATACCTTCGTTACAAGCCCGTCAAGGAAATCCCTGTCGTGCGATACAACAATTAATGTGCCATCATATTTGAGCAAGGCCTGTTTCAGTATATCCTTCGACCTCATGTCAAGATGATTTGTCGGCTCATCAAGGACAAGCAGGTTTACAGGTTCGAGAAGGAGCTTTACGAGGGCAAGACGTGACCTTTCGCCTCCGGAAAGTACCTTAACTTTCTTTTCAACCTCATCGCCCCGGAAGAGAAACGCTCCCAGCATGTCCCTTATCTTTGTACGGACGTCGCCTTTAGCAACATCATCTATTGTCTGAAGAACAGTTCTTGATTCATCGAGCAGCTCATCCTGGTTTTGTGCAAAGTATCCGATCCTGACATTGTGTCCTTTGATAAGGGATCCGGTATGGTCAAGTTCACCAGTAATAATCCTCGACATTGTTGTTTTGCCTTCACCGTTTCTTCCAACGAAGGCAACCTTTTCGCCCCGGTGAATCTTAAGTTCAACCCTGTTGAGCACTGTAAGAGCCCCAAAGCTTTTGGAAAGGTGTTCAGCTTTGATTACATCGGTCCCTGATCTTGGTGCCGGGGGGAAGCGCAGGTTGATGGCGCTGTTGTCTTCTTCATCAATTTCAATTCGTTCGACCTTGTCGAGTTGCTTTATTTTTGACTGAACCTGAACAGCCTTTGTTGCCTTATATCTGAACCTGTCGATGAATTTTTCAGTATCATCAATCATCTTCTGCTGGTTCCTGTATGCTGCAAGCTGCTGCTCTCTTCTTTCCTTCCGCAATATCAGATATTTCGACCATGAAGCTTTGTAGTCGTATATTTTCCCAAGCGATATCTCTATTGTCCTACGTGTTACAGCATCCAGAAAAGCTTTGTCGTGCGATACAAGAACAACTGCACCAGGATAAGTGGCAAGAAATGCTTCAAGCCACTGAATTGATTCAATGTCGAGATGATTTGTGGGTTCATCGAGAAGAAAGAGCGAAGGTTTCTTAAGAAGTATCTTGGCGAGTTCGATTCTCATCCGCCACCCTCCGCTGAGTTCCCTTGTTGGCCTGTCATAATCACTGCGCTCGAAGCCCAGTCCGGTCAGGGTCTGTTCTGCTTCGGCCAGGTAATTTGTGCCTCCAAGTATCCTGTACCTCTCCTCAACTACTGTAAGATGATCGCAAAGTCTCAGGTATTCAGCAGATTCGTAATCTTCCCTCCGTGATATTTCAGCCCCTGTATGTTCAATTTCCTCGGAGAGGCCGATAAGTTCCGAGAAGGAAGTAAGCGTTTCATTAAGTACAGTTGTGCTGTCATCCACACGCATCTGCTGGGGGAGATAACCGACAGTAAGCTCCTTTGGCATGTCGACGCTGCCCGAAGAAGGACTTTGCAGTCCTGCTATTATTTTTAAAAGCGTCGACTTTCCTGCACCGTTCCTGCCGGCAAGACCTATCCTGTCCTGGTCATTTATTAGGAACGAAATGTTGTTTAACAGATCAAAACTGCCGAATGTGACTGAAAGATCCTGGACTGAAACCATAATTGCAGAAAAATGTCTGCAAATATATGAAAAGAATGTCAGTCATTCAGCCTCATCACCTTTCTGACATAGCTTCGCCCGGCACATGAGATACGAATGAAATATATTCCATGGGGAAGATACGGAACTGAAAGAGTCTCAATGGCAGCAACTCCGGGATATTCGGAATATACTATTGAGCCGCAGATATTGATAATTTCGATTCCGGCGATAATCCCGGGGGCTTCGATAGTGAGAATGTCAGTGAAGGGCACAGGAAAGATCTTTATGTCTCCTGTGGCGGATTCTGGAATTCCAGTTGTTGTTTTTTCTCCAAGAAAAAAATCATCCCACCATGCAGATGAACCGGGATAAGTTCTTACTTCCAGGTAAAGTGCATCCGCGTTTATCGGCGCTGTGATGTTCAACGAAAAGTTCTTCCACTCACTGCTTTTGATGTACTTCGAAGGCCTGAGGATATCATCCGATGCAGGATCTGTTATGCTTGCCCCCGAAGAGTCCTTCCAGTAGCTCCATATTCTTGACCCGTTTCCTGTTGTTGTCTCGGATGTCCGGATGCTAAAACTCAGAGTGTACTCTTTACCAGCGATTACCTTAATTGTCTGACCCAGATCTGAGGAGGTAGAAGAGCCTCCTGTGTGAAAACATGAATATACTCCTGAAAGGATAGTAAGGGAGTCTTTACGGCTGTTCTCGGAGTGTGACCAGCCAGCAGGTTTTGAAATGCTGCTCCACGATTCAAAACCCGGGTTGCTTACAAGGTTCTGGGAAGATGCGTGCAAAGCAACAATAAGCAGAAGCACGAAGAGAAAAATTCTTTTCATCTCTGTAAGTTTTGGTTAATAAATGGTTAAAAACTGCTGCGAGACAATTTTCAATACCAAATTTCAGCTATTTAGCCCAGACAGGCAAATTTTTCTTCTCTTCATCGCTCAACAGATTGAACACAAAAGGCAGCAGTATGTTAAAAGAATATTGTCAGCGTCCTGTGAATCCCTATGGTCTGTGCAGGCGCTTTCATTTTTTTGGGTGAAGCTTCAGTAAGTATATTCTGTGAGTTAGATGTATCTTTGCAGAGGAAAATATCGGTGTTATCCATATCCATAAATTTGTATTTAAAAATCAATATCAAATAAAATGAACACTCAGTCCAGAATCCTGCGCTATGCACTTTATAGTAGTGCCTCGTTGCTCATTTTGAGTTCATGCAGCAAGGATGACAACGGATCAGGTTATGACCACTTTGTCTCCTCCGAACCTGTAATATCATATTCGCGTGACCAGATGAGGCTTGTAATTGATTTTGTTTCACAATCAATCCCTGATCTTTCTCAGATGAAGCCCTTTATTGACTCTGATGTAGATATTTATAAGATTGTTTATAAAACAGTTATCAATGGTGATGAGATCAATGCTTCGGGAGTGATATGCCTGCCCTCTGATCCGGGGACTTATCCGATTCTTTCATTTCAGAACGGGACCAACACATTGTTCTCAAACGCCCCCAGCAAATCAGCCACAGGCATCACCTACCAGCTGATAGAGATAGTTGCCTCAATGGGATACATTGTAGTAATATCTGATTATCCCGGATTCGGGGAATCCGAGGGGATAGTGCATCCATACCTTGTAAAAGAACCAACAGTTACACAAGCCCTGGACCTTTTCAGCGCAGCATCTGAGTTTACTGAATCAGGAGGTCAGGAAGGAGTAAGTGCCGGAAGCGACGTATATCTTATAGGTTATTCGCAGGGCGGATGGGCAACGCTTGCAATACATAAAGCCCTTGAGCTCGATTTCGATGCTGAGTTCAGTCTTAAGGGAAGCGTATGCGGTGCAGGACCCTATAATATAAGTCAGCTTTTTACGCAGATGACAGGAGGCGGAACATACTCCTATCCGGCTTACCTCGCATATATTGTAAACGCCTATAAAGCCTATGGTCAGTTCACTAATCCTGTTACTGATATTTTCAGGGAGCAATATGCTTCCAGGATACCCGGGTTTTTTAACGGCCTGCAGAGTACTGATCAGATAAACAGCCAGCTTACAACTTCCATATCATCTCTCCTTACACCGGAGTTCATAGCCGGATACGCAACTGAAGCAAAATATGCAACTGTCCGTTCTGCAATGGAAAACAACAGTATCACTCCCTGGAAGACATTCAAGCCTCTGCTTCTCGTTCACGGCGACAGCGATACACAGGTAAACGTCTCTTCCACTGAAAATATTTATTCCGGCCTTATAAGTGCAGGGACATCAACGGCGGTATGCCGGAAACTTATTATACCCGGTGCTGACCATGGCGACGGGCTTGTCCCGAGCATGATCCAGGGGATCCTCTTTCTTAACGGGATTAAAGATCCCGGTCTGACTTATCATAACAGGGCATTCTGAATTTAGCCTTGATACATAAAAAATATTAATAAGTGGGAAGAAGAAAAGAACTGCCCCTGCTTGAGAAAGTAAGGATTAGCGACATCGGTTCCGAAGGAAATGCCCTTGCCAGGCTGGACAATCTTGTTGTTTTTGTACCCATGCTTGTGCCAGGAGATGTTGTTGATATCCGGGTAATAAGAAAAAGGAAGAACTACCTTGAAGGGAGGGCCGTTCGCTTTCATGAATATTCTGGTTTAAGAACGGAACCTTTATGTTCGCATTTCGGCGTATGCGGTGGCTGCAAATGGCAGCATCTGCCTTATGACGGGCAACTTGAATTCAAGGAAAGGCAGGTTTACGACAGCCTTCAGCGAATCGGTAAGGTAACAGTGAAGGGCGCCGGGCGGATTATTGGTTCTCCTGCGGCATACAGGTACAGGAATAAACTGGAATATTCCTTCTCGACAAGACGCTGGCTTACAGTTGAGGAGGTAAGGGGAGGAGGCCCAATAGCAAGTGAGGGCGCCCTGGGGTTTCACATACCGGGACTTTTTGACAAGGTCCTTGATATAATGGAATGCCACCTTCAGCCTGAACCGTCAAATGCAATCAGGAATTTCGTTCGGGAATATGCTACGGCCAATATGCTTGATTATTTTGATCTGCGGTCTCAGTCAGGCTTCCTGAGGAATCTTGTCGTGCGGAACAATCTTTCAGGAGACGTAATGGTAATTCTTGTTGCAGGACGCAACGAAAAGGAAGAGATTGAAAAACTTCTTGACAGGATTTCAGAAAACTTCAGCAAGGTTGTTTCTCTATTCTACATCATCAACACCAAGCGAAATGATTCGACGGCTGATCTTACTCCTGTTCTTTACAGGGGACATGATCATATTGTGGATGAAATGAATGGTCTGAAGTTCAGGGTGGGACCCAAATCGTTTTACCAGACAAACAGCGCCCAGGCTGCAGTACTCTACGGGGTTGTGGCTGATTTTGCTGAACTTACAGGCAGGGAGACGGTTTATGATCTTTATACTGGCACGGGTACTATCGCCTGTTTTGTTGCATCAAACGCTGCCAGGGTCATCGGTCTGGAATACATTGATGAAGCAGTGGAAGATGCCAGGATTAATTCAATGATGAATGGTATTGAAAACACAGTATTCATTTCAGGCGACATCAGGAACGTACTGTCTGAAGATCTATTCATGAAACATGGCAGGCCTGATGTTGTAATTACTGACCCGCCAAGGGCAGGCATGCACGAGGATGTTGTTAAGACAATAATGAAGGCAGGGCCGGAAAGGATTATTTATGTCAGCTGCAATCCTGCCACCCAGGCCCGTGATATCCTTCTTATGTCGGAGATGTATGATGTTGACAGGGTGCAACCTGTGGATATGTTCCCCCATACACATCATGTTGAGAATGTAGTCAGACTTGTGCGCAGATCGTCAGCCTAATTTATTGATGAATTAATTTTGTGCTTTATTCATGATTTTATACTTTTGTCGGGCTCTTTCCTGAGGGAGAGATGGGTGAGTGGCTTAAACCAGCAAAGACAATGCAAACCTGCCGCCGAATGGCGGCAGGTTTTTTGTTTTCAGCCTGTCCGTTCAAAGCTTGCTTTGATAAGGATGGGCTGAAAATAAAAAGCACCGCGAAGCGGGTTTGCATTGTCTTTGCAGGGTGTTCCCCATGGGATCGCCGCAGGCAATCCCGGGAAGCCCGCGAAGCGGGTTTGCATTGTCTTTGCAGGGTTTAGAGCTATATTTGCAAGTATCCTACAATTCATGACTATGAAAGTATTTTCACTTTTTGCCCTAATCTTTCTCATGGCCGCTTCCTCATGCCGGCCGGAAAAAACAGGAGAAGGCCCGGATGCAATATCTGATGATTCGCTGCTTACCTTAATTCAGTATCGTACTTTCCAGTATTTCTGGGAGGGAGCCGAACCTGTATCCGGTCTGGCGCGCGAACGCATTCATATGGATGGCGTCTATCCCGAAAATGACATGAATGTTATTACATCGGGAGGCAGCGGTTTCGGTGTCATGGCTATTCTGACCGGAATTGAAAGAGGCTTTATCAGCAGGCAGGAAGGCTATGAAAGATTTACGCGGATAGTGAGGTTTCTCAGGAAGGCTGACCGCTTTCACGGTGCCTGGTCGCACTGGATCTTTGGTGAAACAGGAAAAGTGAAGCCCTTCAGTCCGAAGGACAACGGGGCGGATATTGTTGAAACTGCCTACCTGGTTCAGGGTCTTCTTGCAGTCCGCCAGTATTTCGTGAACGGCTCGCCCGCTGAAAGGAATCTTGCCGCAGGCATAGACTCCCTGTGGCGCGAGGTGGAATGGAGCTGGTTCACAAAGGGAGGGGAGGATGTAATCTACTGGCACTGGTCTCCTGAATATGCATGGGAAATGAACTTTCCTGTGCGCGGGTACAACGAATGCCTGATTCTATATATACTTGCCGCTTCCTCTCCTACATTCCCGGTTGGGCCTGCTGCATATCACAAAGGCTGGGCCCGGGATGGAGGAATAAACACTATTTCGGTAAAGTACGGTCATGAACTGAAGCTGAGGCACAATGGCGCCGAAGAATACGGGGGGCCCTTGTTCTGGTCGCATTATTCATACCTGGGTGCCGATCCTTCAAAACTTCGCGACCGCTATGCTGATTACTGGCAGCAGAATACAGTTCATTCAGTTATTAACTATGAGTGGTGCAGGCGGAATCAGCTCGGTTACAAAGGTTACAGTTCGTCATGCTGGGGGCTTACAGCCAGCTATTCTCCGGATGGATATGCAGCCCATGCGCCCGGAACCACCACAGATATCGGAGTTATCTCACCCACTGCCGCAGTCTCATCACTTCCGTATACACCCGAACAATCAATGGAAGCGATCAGGCACTTTTATAACCAGCTCGGAGGTAAGCTATTTGGGGAGTATGGTTTCTATGATGCATTCAGTGAACAGAGAAACTGGTATCCCCGGAGATATCTTGCAATAGATCAGGGTCCGCAGGTTGTAATGATTGAAAATTACAGGTCCGGATTGTTATGGAATCTTTTCATGTCTGCCCCTGAAATCAAAAACGGGCTGGCTGTTCTCGGATTCGAATGAAGCCGCCCTTCGCACTTCCGGGATGAAATTGCATCCATTTTCATGTCTATATATTGAGCGTCAGGGCGTTTAATAAGAATTCTGAGCGAGGATCTGTGATTTTTTTTCATTTTTTTCTTGAAATATTCTCTTTTTATTATATATTCGCACCGTGATTTAAAAAAGGCTAAGATTTTAGATCAATTAAATTTATTGTTAAACAAAGTATTAAAAGGTAAAAGAAATGAAAAAGGTTATTATGGGAATCGCAGCCATCGCTATGGTTGCTATGCTTTCGAGCTGTGGCAAGAAGCCGCAGGCTGAGATTGATGCTGCCAATGCTGCTATCGAAGCTGCAAAAACTGCTGAAGCATCTGTTTATGTACCCGCTGAATTCGCGGCTCTCCAGGATTCAATGACTGCCATCATGGCTGACATTGCTGCACAGGAATCAAAGCTTTTCAAGAAATTCGGTCCTGCAAAGGAGAATCTTGTTTCAACTGTAACACTTGCAAACACTGTTGCTGCTAATGCCGCTACAAAGAAGGAAGAGGTTAAGAAAGAAACCGAGGCTCTCATGACTGAGATCAAAGCTGTTGTTGAAGAGAATGTTGCTCTGATGAAAAAAGCTCCCAGGGGTAAAGAAGGTGCTGCTGTTCTCGAGGCTATGAAAACCGACATGGCTGCAATCGAGGCTGCAATAGTTGAAGCTCAGGGTATGTATGACGGAGGCAAATTCATGGATGCAAACAACAAGGTGAAAGCTGCCAAGGAACAGGCTACCGGAATCAATACCGAGCTTAAGGAAGCGATTGCAAAAGTAAAAAGATAACAGATCATACCGATCTTTGATTTTTTAATACCCCGGGTACATCCCGGGGTTTTTTATAGAATACAACAGCGATTGATGAGGAGATTGTGGAAGGTTTTTCTGTTTGTGTTTGTATCGGCTGCAGCAATTGCACTGCTGGTTTTCATTCTTGTAAGGCTGACACCCGAACCTCCTGTTGAAACCATTGACCTGGCAAGGAATGCCCTTGCACAGGCAGTCAAAGACAAGGCCGAAACTTATTCAAGAAAACAGTACGGTGAGGCTAAGGCTCTTTTTGACTCTGCGATGTCCTCGTGGCAGAGGGAGAATGAAAGATTCATCTACTTCAGAGATTTCGATAAGGTGCTTTCATTTGCTGATCAGTCGATTAAGAAGTCAAACGAAGCCTCTGCAACTGCAATCAGCAATTCCTCAAATCTGAAAAGCAGGATAAGCCAGAAATTAAAGGATCTCAACAACCTGCTTAAGGAAAACCAGGACCTCTTTTCGACTTACCCGCTTACAAGCGAGGTAAGACACAGGATATCCAAGGGAAAGATACTCCTTCAGGAAGCTGAGGTGGCATACGAGAAAGGCCAGTACCTGCCTGCAAACAGGAAACTGACCGATGCCGAGTACCTGCTTACAGAATCCTTTAATACAGCCTCGGCAAACCGGAAAGACTATTTCAGGTCATATTCAACCTGGAAGAAGTGGATGGACAATACAATAAGCGACTCCAGGAAGAATCATGATTATGCAATAATTGTAGATAAGTATTCGCGTAAATGTTTTGTTTATCTTAGTGGTACCTTAAAACATCAATTCACAGCGGAGCTTGGCAAGAACTGGGTTGGCGACAAGCGGGTTAAAGGAGATATGGCCACCCCGGAAGGCATGTATAAGGTAACAAGGAAACTTGAAGGATCGAAAACAAAGTATTACAAGGCACTGCTTCTCGATTACCCGAATGAGAAAGACAAGGCCAGGTTCAGGGAAGAAATAGAAAATGGTTCACTGCCCAGGAATGCAAAGATCGGAGGGCTTATCGAGATACATGGCGACGGGGGCAAGGGTATCGACTGGACAGAAGGATGTGTCGCCCTTACAAACAAGGAAATGGATATTTTATACAGGCTTGCAAAGGTAGGCACGCCTGTAACAATAGTCGGATCAACTGTTGATCTGCATAATGTGGCAACCAGGTAATTTTC
This sequence comes from Bacteroidales bacterium, assembly GCA_025455505.1. Lineage (GTDB taxonomy): Bacteria > Bacteroidota > Bacteroidia > Bacteroidales > VadinHA17 > LD21. The sequence continues at coordinate 3,143 of JALOMK010000058.1, read as the reverse complement.
ATTAATATGGAAGAGGAAAATAAAAACGGAGATCTGGAGATTCCCGGAACCAATGAGGCCCGGGAACACGGAAGTGCAGGTGAACTCATTGATAAGCCCGGGTTCATCACAAAGATCCTGTCCGGTTTAAAGGAGAAAAAACTGCTCTACAATATCCTCAGGATAGTCTTCATTGTCCTTTCTTCTGTAATATCTGTGCTGGCTTTGTCATTCTTTGTACTTTACCTTGTCCCCGCGATAACGGAAATACCTTCCAACAGAGGACCGAAGCTCAGGGTTGATGAGGAGCTTCACAGCGATGCTGCCTTTAAGAAGGAGATCGCTTCAATGCAAAAGGATATACAGAGGCTCTCGCGGAAATATGCATCCTATACCTCAGGTCAGTCATACATTGTAATAAATACAACTGACAACAGGTTCTCCCTTTATAAGAACAAACAGCTCATCAGGGAAGGATTCTGCAGTTCCGGCAGCTATACAATGCTTCAGTCGCACGGGGACAAGACATGGATATTCAAAACGCCAAAGGGCAAATACAGGATTCTCGGAAAAACAACAAACCCGGTATGGAAGAAGCCCGACTGGGCCTTTGTGGAAGAGGGACTTCCCATACCTTCTGCCAATCACCCGTCGAGGTATGAATATGGAGTGCTTGGCGACTATGCGCTTGCAATCGGTGACGGGTACCTGATACACGGAACAATTTACAAGCGCTTCCTTGGAATGCCCGTTACACACGGATGCGTGAGGCTGGCAGATGATGATCTTGAAGCTGTTTTCAACACTCTCAACATCGGCTCTAAAGTATTTATTTTCTGATATTCTGAAACCTCTCTACCGATGGAAAACGCAGACAGCAGAACATCAAGCCTTACAAGGATATTTCTTTTTGCAGGCATTTCGCTCCTGGCAGCATTTCTTCTTTTCTATCTCACTATGTCAGCAATGGCGCCGGCAAGGAAGCTTTCACGGATAGGCGAGGATTTTAGCTCCGGGCAGACGGGAGAGAATGCGACAGATGAAAGGAAATTCTCCGATTCAGCCTACCTCAGGCTGCTTCGCGACAAATCTTTTCTTCATTCAAGAATTGCAATGGCCGAAACGGATTCAATTTACCTTACAATCAACCTTGCCGACAGTACTGCCAATATCGAGATAAGCGGAGTTGCTGTTCACAAAGTGAAGATGGAAAATTTCAGGGTGAGCAAGATGCTCCGGAAAGGAGATGAGAGACTTGTTTATTTTCTCCTCTCGGAACCATTCAATATTGAAAAGGACTGGTCGTCGATAAAAAAAGAGCCTGTAATGCTCAAGATAGCTCCAAAGGACACTTCGGAATATAAACCTGACATAATACCTGACACTTCACTCGTGGAGCCGGTTAATTACATTTTCCAGATGACTAACGGCACAAAGGTATATGTATACCAGTCGGAAAGGGATACTTTCGGGGAAAGATTTGCCCAGTTCCGTTTCGACCTGAACGACCGTATCAGGGAAAGCCGTGATGCACTTGGAAGTGTTGTGGCTTTCAGGGTACCGGAGTACCATCCGCATATCAAAATTTATCTTCCGAGAGCCGATGCAAAAAGGATATACCGGGCCTTGCCAAGGTACGGCCAGGTGGGCATATACAGGTAAAAATCAAAATATTTATTGATCCTCTTACAGCGTATCGAAAAAAGATGTAGGTTTGATAACGTGACATTCACTTATTCAGATCTTCATGGTACGATTTACAGGAATCATTGGTATAATTGTCATTCTCGGCCTCGCTTACCTGTGGTCGAACAACCGTAAAAAAATAAATTACCGACTGGTAATCACAGGCTTGCTCCTTCAGGTCCTTCTTGCCGTTTTTATCCTCAAGGTGCCGCTGGGTCAGGAAATATTCGCTTTCCTAGGTAAAGCAATAAACAAGCTGCTTGATTTCTCAAAGGAAGGCGGCCTCTTTGTCTTCGGTGACCTGACCCGGGTTACTGAAATTCTTCCTGAAGGAATAGTGCGGTCCGGAATTTTTGTATTCATTCTCCTGCCTACAATAATTTTTGTCTGCGTACTTGTGGCTATGGCTTATCACGTTGGAATAATGCAGAGAGTAATAGCTTTACTCGCCAGGTTCGTGCACTGGGCAATGCATGTCAGCGGCAGTGAAGCCCTTTCAAATGTTGCAAGTGCCTTCGTCGGCCAGGTTGAAGCCCAGATTATGATACGGCCATACCTTTCGGGCATGACAAAGTCAGAACTGCTGGCGTCGATGACCGGAAGCATGGCCTGCATTGCAGGTGGGGTGATGGCCGTGTATATATCAATGGGCGTTCCGGCTTCATATCTTCTTGCTGCAAGCCTTATGGCAGCCCCCGGCGCCCTTGTAGTTTCAAAAATTGTTTTTCCCGAGACTGAAGAATCTGAAACCAAGGGCAAGATAAAACTGGAGGTTAAAAAAGAACATTCCAACATCATGGACGCTATTTCCCACGGGGCCAGCGACGGCATGAAAATATCCCTCAATGTAATAGCAATGGTTATTGGCGTAATAGCCCTCATTGCACTAGTTGATGCCCTGCTTGGATATTTTGGTAACTTTCTTTCATGGACAGGGCTTTCATTCGATGCAATCGGGCTGGACCTCGATAACCTGAAGCTTAAGGATGTTGTAGGATCTTTCTTCAGCCTGTTTGCTATTGTTATGGGTGTTCCTGTAGCCGAATCGATGCAAGTCGGTTCTCTCATGGGTACAAAAATGGTAATCAATGAGTTCGTTGCTTATTCCGACCTTTCGCCAATGATAGCGCAGGGCGTTCTAAGTGCCAAATCCGTTGTTATTGCAAGCTTCGCGCTCTGCGGATTTGCAAATTTCAGCTCGATTGCAATTCAGCTCGGAGGTATCGGGGTGCTTGTCCCTCAAAGGAAGGCAGACCTGGCAGCACTGGGTTTCAAGGCGATGCTGTGCGGAACCATGGCTTCATATATTTCTGCCTCGCTGGCAGGGATATTATTATAGGTGTTTCATTCTGGATTGCCTGCGGCGATCCCATGGGGGGCACCCTGCAAAGACAATGCAAACCCGCTTCGCGGGTATCCATGGATTGCCTGCGGCGATCCCATGGGGGGCACCCTGCAAAGACAATGCAAACCCGCTT
>JALOMK010000057.1 GCA_025455505.1 Bacteroidales bacterium | reverse complement strand
CCTGTTTCAGGGAAAAGAAGCCCTTTACATCTGACCAGGTTGCTTTTTGTTCGCCAAGAAGACTGATGTCAATAAAAACAGATACTGGCGTTGCCGAAAGTATCGTGCCTTTTACCGGGATATACATATGATAGTTTTTTTCAGGTAGTATAAAAAACATAGACTCATAAAAAGGGGCTGTATCAGAGTGACATGTTGCACATATGCGCTCCCTCTGCCTTTTTACCGAATAATCATGGTACACGCTGGTAACGACAATTGAGCTTCCAATAAATGTATTACCTGAAAGCTTTTTTCTCACATCATTGAAGAAATCGGCCAACTCCCTTGAATCAATAAGCTCATCACTATTTTTATCAAGCAAGGGTGTAACCCATACGTTTTTTCCATACATGCTTTCCATGGTTTCGTAGTTCAGTATCTCATCCTTGTCGCCTTTCTTTGTGCTCAAATAGAAGACCATGCTCTTGGTTGATCGGGGGCTGTGGCATGTTGAGCACTCAAGATGCTTAAAGTGCTGGGTGGTGTTAGGGAGCCACTTGTGTTTTTGAACATAATCTTTGTGGCATCGGGAGCAAACAGCCAGTCTTTCTCCTGCAGTACGTTCCTTATATGTTTCAATACGATGGGGATTGTGACAGTGGGTACATTGAGTGGCACCTTTTTGCCCATGTACTGTGTCCCTGTATACCCCTGAAATGTCCTGGTGACATTGAATACAGACGTTATTGCTGATGCGTTCCTGGGATTGATGGCAGTTGTTGCACTGAACGCCTTTTACTCCATGAACAGTCTTTTTGTATGAGTCTATTGAAGGAATTTCCGGTATGAAAATTGACGGATCGATGGGTACTTCAAACTTTGCGGCCCCAGCATATTGAAGTCTGGCCTGTCCGAAAAGTTGTCTCTCTGTATGACATGTTTTGCAAGGTTGAGGGTTTTTTGTCACACCATGTGCATCGGCATCAAGCGAGTAATGCCTGCTGATGCTGTATTTACCCTTTAAATCTTTTCGGAGAAGCGTCTGAAGGTGATCCCACTCAGCGGTATCTATTGTGTTATTCCTGTCGAGATCGACATTTTCCCTCTTTATGGTTCCTCCATCTTTTGCGTGGAGGGTGATCCTGATGGCGCTTGTTTTTGCAATATCGTGGATGATTTTTAACTTCAGGGGCGTAAAAAATGAATAACAGGATAAGGGAATACAGGGCGAAATACAATCTTACCCAGGACGACCTGGCAAAAAGAGTTAATGTAAGAAGGGAAACAATAGTCTTCCTCGAGAAGAACAAGTATAATCCCTCTCTGAAGCTAGCCCATGACATTGCCATTATTTTCGAAAGCAGGATAGAGGACATATTTATATTTGAATGAAAATAACACTTGCACTTTTTTTGCTGATAATCTCGGCAGCGGTCTGTAATGCACAGCTTTCCCTCGATGTAAGAATCAGTGGCATAAGGAACCAGACTGGTAAGATCATGTACCAGCTTTTTGATGAAAATGAAAAAGTTGTCGACCAGCAGATCGGCGAAATTAAGGGTGACTCCTGCTTATTCACTTCAGTGAACCTTAAACCGGGAAAGTACGGCCTGAGATATTACCACGATGAAAACGAAAACATGGTAATGGAAACCGGGTTCAGGGGCATTCCGAAGGAGGGTTATGGCTTTTCAAACAATGCAAAAGGCAGCTTTGGCCCTCCTTCGTTTGATAAATGGCTTTTCGAACTCGGCAAAAGCACAATCCTCAGGCTCAGGATAACATATTGACGGGCCTGCATTTCAGATTCAATTCAGCCTTTGCCAGTCCTGCAAATAAAATTATTTTGGCAAAAACTTAATTCCGTCCTTTCATCTTCCGGCACAAACGATAATTTTGATCGTCTTTAACGCAGTCGGTTAAATTAGCGGCAAGGGATGGAAAAAAGAAAAGCTGTAGTCATCGGCGCAGGAATAGGCGGAATTGCAACCTCCGTATATCTTGCCCGGAACGGATACGATGTAGCGATTTACGAGAAGAACGGCTCTCCCGGCGGCAGGTGCGGGCAAATAATCAGGGACGGCCATCGCTTCGATGTCGGTGCCACAATGCTCATGATGCCCGGGATCTACAGGAAGGTCTTTGCCTCCCTCGGTATCCCACTCTTCGAAAAAAATGACATCTCCCCCCTGCCTCATCTTTACGATATCTACTTTGACAACAATGAAATAATCTCTTTTTCACCTGAGCGGGAAACAATGAGGGCAAAGCTCGAAAGCATAGAGCCGGGAAGCTTTGACAGGGCTGAAAAGTACATTAAGAATGGCTATGAGATCTTTGACCTTGGGATCAACAAGCTCATAGGAAGAAACTTCGATAATGTATTCCAGTTTACAAGTCTCCGGAACCTTGTACTTCTCTTCAAACTGAAAACATTCATATCGAACTGGAATTATGCACGGAAGTTCTTTACAAACGAGCAGCTCAGGATGGCATACACTTTCCAGAATATTTATGTCGGCCAGAGTCCCTTTGATTCCCCCGCCCTCTTTTCAATGGTCCCGGCCGCTGAACTTGTTGAGGGTTCCTTCTTCCCTGAAGGCGGAATGTATTCAATAGTCGAAAGGCTCCTTGAAGCTGCTTCCGGGCTAGGTGTAAAGATCATTTACGATTCTCCCGTTGCCGGGATTTCAGTGTCAGGGAATAAGGCTGATGACCTGGTGCTTGAAAACGGAGAAAGGATAAAAGCCGACATAATAATCGCAAATGCCGACCTCCCCTATGTTTACAGGAAGCTTCTACCAGACCGCAGGAAGGCGGAAAGGCTTGACAGGATGAAATACTCATGTTCAGCAATATCATTCCACTGGGGACTCGACAAACATTATCCGCAGCTCGGCCATCACAGCGTTTTCCTTTCCGACGCGTTCAGGGATGGGCTCGACAGGATATTCAAAGACAAAACCGTAGGCGACTCGCCAAGCTTCTATGTACATGCCCCTTCCAGGACTGATCCTTCCGCCGCACCCCCAGGGCAGGACACTTTTTCGTTCATTGTCGGTACCGGGCATGTAGACAGAAACAAGAAACAGGACTGGGAGAAAATCAAGGAAAAAACACGCGAGGCGCTGATCAGAAGGCTTGAACAGGCAGGGCTTGAAGATATCGGCAAACATATTAAATTTGAGATCTGCCTTACCCCCGAGAACTGGGAGAACATTTGCAATATCTCACGCGGTTCAGTTTTCGGGAGTCTGGCACACAATATGATGCAGATGGGATATTTTCGTCCGCACAACAGGCACGGGAAGTACAAAAACCTTTACTTTGTGGGCGGCAGCACCCATCCCGGGAACGGCATACCGAACGTCCTGCTCTCGGCCTGGCTGACTTCGGAAAGGATTCTGAATAAAAAACTTATTGATGTAAATGACTTCACAGACAGAAAGCTTCCTTGATATCTTCAACTCGATTGATTTTGAAAAGATAAAGGACCACCCGAATATACTTATTGCCGCCAACTTCTGGGAAAAGGACAGGTTCTGCGCCGCAAAAACATGCTACAGGTTCATGCGGGCAATCGACGATATGATCGATGAACATAAGGCAAGGAACAAGGAGATCGATCCTTCTGAAAGGCATGAATTCGTAGCCAGCGTGGAGCAGTGGCTGAAAATGACGATCATGTCCGAAGAATGCAATCCCCTTCAGGAAGAACTCACTGAAACCTTTATTAAATTCCGTATCCCGCTCTGGCCCATGGAGGCTTTTGCGAAATCAATGATCTACGACATCAACAATGATGGTTTTTCGAGCCTGGATGCTTTTCTCGAATACTCTGGCGGTGCATCAGTCGCCCCTGCATCGATATTCGTACACCTCAACGGCCTCCTTAAAAAAGACGGGACCTTCATCGACCCTCCCTTTGACGTGAAGCGGGTTGCCACCCCTTGTGCCGTATTCAGCTACCTTGTACATATAATACGCGATTTTCAGAAAGACCAGATGAACAACCTGAGCTATTTTGCCGACGACCTTATTTTAAAACACGGACTCTCACGGCAGATCTTGCGTGAAATTGCAGAAGGCAGGCCTGTTAACCAGGGGTTCAGAAACCTTATCAGGGAATACATGACAGTGGCAGACAGGTACAGGCATGAAACATATGATATGATCAGGGAGATCTCCCCGCTTCTCGAACCACGCTACCAGCTCAGTCTTTGCATTATTTTCGAACTTTACCTGATGGTATACGAAAGAATTGACTTTGAGAATGGCAGTTTTACAACTGCTGAGCTGAATCCCTCTCCGGCAGAGACAAGACAAAGAGTATACGAAACAATAATGAAATTCAGGCAGGTGTAGTCAAAATGCCGAAACTATACCAACATTCACTTTGCCATATGATACAGGATTCATAACCTGGGTATACTCTGAAACCAGCCTGACATTCCTCCTCAGTATATAACCTGCATGTAAAGTGGCTGAGGTATAATCGAGATCGTCAAGATCGCTTTCGACCCAGTTGAAAAGACCGGTAAGATACCAGTTGCTCATGTCCCCCTTTGGCGAATAGATGAGTTCGGCAAATCCGCCGTCAGTAATGATGTCTGTCAGAGGCGGACTGCCTGTGCCTGTGAAAACCTGGGAATCGGTCCTTCTCAGGTACTGGGCATTGAGAACAAATTTGTCGTCGAAATTCAGAGAAATATCCGGGCCGAACATATTAATTGTACTGGTGGCAGGAGCATAGATCATGGAAGGATCCTCCACAAGTTCCTTACCCGTATATCCAAAAACACCGAGGCTGACATTTTTAAAAAGGTCCTGGTTGATCCTGAGCATGAAGTTTTTGTACTTGTCCTTGTCGAAGAGATATCCCTCAGAGGCCTCTCCGATGCCACAACCGTTCAATACCTGTCCGACTACCGTTGTGCCTGTTTTAAAACCTTTCTCGAGAATTATGCCCCTGTCATATTTAAGGTCTGCACTTGATGATCCCGGTGAAGTTCCGTAAATCCTGTATGATTCAAGCGTATACCTGAGTTCTCCTCTGTACAGCGGGTCAGAGGCCTGAAACTGGCCAAGGTAAAGGTTTATCCCTGATCTGAAGAGATCACGATACATTATTAAGGCATCTTCGACACCGGCAACGGATCCTCTTTCATTGAAGAGAAAATAAAAATAATATGAAAGTTTATCTGACAATTCTCCACCTGATAAAATCTTCAGGACGAATGGGGCTCCAAAATCGGACTGGGCCTCATCGTTGAAGTTATACGAGACGAATCCATCCATTCTGATAGCAAGTGGGAGCTCGCGCAACAGGGAGAGTTTCTCATCGCCGGCCGGGATAAAATACCTGGGCGATTCGTATTCCGTCATCCTGAAACCGTTCCCTGCAAAGTCCTCTCCAAAGGCCTTCAGCCTCGGCATAACCGGAGAATGACAAACCTGACAGCTGATCTGGTATTTCCTTGCAAATGCGGGAATTGCTTCACCCCTGTTCCAGGGTACCATGAAAATGACAGCGAGAAGTGTTGTCAGCAATCGAATTACTGCAGCTTTTTTCATTGTTTTGATTTTGTTATCTGAATTACGGAAGTACTTTAATGCTTGTGCTGTGATCATTGACAAACTTTATCTCCGACTCATCGGCCGGCACCTTTAGATAATCCGCCACTGGCTTCACAAGCAGCTGGTAGTTAAGGACAGCCCGTACCTTCAGCTCTCCCGGGGCAATATCAAAGGGGAGGCGGAAAGTGAAATTCTCGACTATCGTTTCGCGTGGTCCGATCCTGTAATCGACACCCAGTTTTGCAGTGTTCCATTGCATGATTGTCATCCGGCCTTCCGGATCGAAATAGGGCATCCTGAAAATTCTGTTCCCCGATGGTATCCCGTCGCGCTGCAAGCCTTTGAAATCGGGTTGCCCCAGCGGAACCGCCATGTCCTGGTAGGCAAGGTAATCTCCTGAAATCGTATACTCTTCGCCTTCAAATCCTTTCTTGTCCACATTTATGTGCCAGACCTTTCCTTTCGAGTCTGTTGCCTCAACCTGCAACCAGGCAATTCTGTCCTCGACCGACCCTGTAGGAAACTTATGGCCCGTCTTCTGGTTGAACAGGGCGACTGTGAATACAACAGTTTCACCCGGCTCAGCCTCCCTTATATCAGGCTGGATGCGCAACTCTATTGTCCCGCGTACCTTCCCCGGGTCGTGAGCCCCGTGAAAAAGGTGCAGCCTGGCATCCTTGTATGCCTTTCCCATGAGAGCATACTGGTATCCGCCTCTTGGCATGTGGCAGTCCTGGCACCTTACACCCTCGTCAGCATAAGGCCCTTCCTTCCACTCGAGCTGCGTGCTTTTCACCCAGATCCCGAAAGGATTTTTTTCGTTGTGACAGTTGCCGCAAAACTCTGTTGTCCTGAAAAAGTCAGTTGTCTGTATCTTGTGTGCCGGAGATTCCACATGCTCTTTGCGCGAGCTGTACTTGGTCATGCCCGGCTGTATGTAATAGCTGAAATTATATGGCGGGTCCGTCTGGGCTTTCTGAACAAGGTGGCAAACCTCGCAGGAAACAGACTCATTTGCCATGCTCTTCTCTGAAGGCCGAGGGGGAGGGAAAGGACCGCTCATGAAAGCGAGGGGAGCGTGGCAACCGTTGCAGCCATCTACGGGGTCGGCAAGTTCCGGCTTAGCCTTTGCATGCGGAACCGCCAGGTCGAAATACTCAATCTCATCCCAGTGATGCGTATAGGCCTGCGACATCATAGACTGGGTCCACTGTTCATAAAACCCCGGGTGGCAGGTGCGGCACTTCTTTGCCGATTCAAAATCCTTAAAGGCATACTTTGCCTTAAGGTCGACCTGTTCCTCCGGCCTGGCGCCTGACAGGGAACACATTGCAACAAGGACGATAATCCCCGGAACAAGTAAAAGGATAAAAATCAATTGTTTTTTCATCAGCCTTGAAATGATTAGTTTTACAGTAGAAAAGTTAAGAAAAAAAACCGCATCCAAAACATGCGGGAGCAAATGAATATGTTAAATATTGTCTGGTTCAGGCGCGACCTCCGGTCAGATGACAATACGGCACTCGCGAAAGCCCTTGATGAGGGCCTGCCCGTGCTTCCTTTGTTCATTTTCGATACTTGCATAACTGACGAACTGAATTCTGACGATGCGCGGATCTCATTCATCCATGAAAGGCTGGCCAGGATGGATGCCGATATGAGACCCAGGGGGGGAGGAATTCTCGTAATGAAAGGGGATCCTGAAAAAGTATTTGACAGGCTAAGCGAGGAATACTCTATCAGCGGGGTTTTCGCAAACAGCGATTATGAACCCTATGCCAAAGGGAGGGACAATAAAATAAAGACCCTGCTTGGCCGGAAGGGAATCGAATTCAACCTTTACAAGGACCAGGTAATCTTTGAGCATGACGAAATACTGAAAGACAATAAGGAACCATATTCCGTTTTCACTCCCTACTCGAGAAAATGGTTAAAGCTTTATTCAGCTGAAAAACCCGTTGCTAAAGAACACATGAATCCTGCAGGAAAACTGGCAGACCCGGGAACACCCTTTCCCTCCCTGGCCGATCGGAAATTCAGCAAAAGCAGCCAGAAGGTCCGCGATTATGATCTGTCGGTAATCAGCGATTATGACAAATACAGGAATATCCCTGCGGCGGATCTTACTTCATACCTCTCGCCCCACCTGCGATTCGGCACTGTAAGTGTCCGGAAGATTGCAGCACATGCTTATGATCTGAACCATTCTTTTATGAATGAGCTTGTCTGGAGGGAGTTTTTCATGCAGATTCTTGCCTCTTTTCCGGAAATTGTTACGGCAAGCTTCAGGAGGAAGTACGATGGCATTGAATGGAGGAACGACGAAACGGAGTTCAGACGCTGGTGCCGGGGAGAAACAGGATACCCGATAGTTGATGCAGGTATGCGCCAGCTTAATGAAACAGGCTATATGCACAACAGGGTACGAATGATAACTGCGAGCTTCCTGTGCAAACACCTTCTTACGGACTGGCGGTGGGGAGAGGCTTACTTTGCCGGAAAACTGCTCGACTACGAGTTGTCATCGAACAACGGCAACTGGCAGTGGGCAGCCGGAACAGGCTGCGATGCCGCTCCCTATTTCAGGGTCTTCAGTCCTGCCGCACAGGAAAAAAAGTTCGACCCTGCTGCAGAGTACATACGAAAATGGGTAAGGGAAATCGGCACAGCGTCATATCCTGAACCGCTTGTTGATCACGAATTTGCACGTAAACGGGCCATTGAGGAGTACAGGAAGGGATTAAACAGGATCTGATCCGAACCCCGGAGTGTCGTTAAACCAGCATTCAAGGCCCTGCAGATCAAACATAATACGGCTACGCTTGTTAGTGTGATATTGATACCTTATAACGACTGATAATTAATTGTCTATATTTGGATAACTATTTCAATACTGAAAGCAGATGATACTGGCCGCACCTGTACCCCTCAACGAAATGGATGGCAAAAGGCTATATTATACATTTATTGCCGGAGCCAGGAAGGTTATTGAACACCAGGTTGAACTTAACAAGATCAATGTTTTCCCCGTCAACGACGGGGATACCGGAACCAATCTTGCTTCAACAATCAGGGCTGTTATTGATTCCCTCCACCCGCATCGCTCATACAAGGTAACTGCCGACCGCATAGCTGAAACTACGCTTGTGAACGCCCGCGGCAACTCAGGAATTATATTTGCCCAGTTCCTTTACGGCATGAGCAGCGAAACCGGGAATCATAAAACAATTACAATAAGCCAGTTCGCGGAGAGCATCAAGAATTCGATCAAATACGTCTATGAAGCCGTTGCCAATCCTGTTGAGGGTACTATGCTTACAGTCATTAAGGACTGGGCAAACTATATTTATGAGAACCGCTATACAACCTCAGACTTCAATGAGCTCTTTCTCAAGTCCGTGGATGTTCTTAACAAATCGCTGATCGAGACAAAAACGAAACTGAATGTGCTGGCAAAAGCTAATGTGGTTGATGCCGGGGCCCGTGGCTTTGTCCTTTTCATCGAGGGGATAATTGAGTTCATCACAAACAGGAATCTCAAGGAGCTCCTGCAGGCGAAGGCTGAAACCTCAGTATTTGAGAAGATAGAGGAATCCATACCGGAGAAACCTTCATTCAGGTATTGTACCGAAGCCCTCATTAAGAACAGCTCAATGGACAGCGCCACCCTCCGAGGGGTCCTGGAAGGTTACGGTGATTCGATTGTCGTGGCCGGTTCCGACAGGATGAGACGTCTTCATGTTCATACTGATAACCCTGCAGAACTCTTCAGGGAACTGAGAAACTCCGGGACAATAGCTTTCCAGAAAGCCGATGACATGGTCA
>JALOMK010000338.1 GCA_025455505.1 Bacteroidales bacterium | reverse complement strand
ATTCACCGCCACCTGGTTAGTCATTGCCCCGCCCCAGCAGAATCCTGTGCAGCCTACCTTGCCGTTTGAATTCGGGTGTGTTTCGAGGTACTTCACAGCAGCCACGAAGTTTGCCGTAGTCTGTTCAGGTACCAGCTTCTTGAAAAGTTCTCCGACGTTGCTGACATCCTCGGGAGTGCCGCCTACAGGCGACAAGGCATCCGGTGCCAGTGCCAGGAAGCCTTCTGCTGCCATCCTTCGGGTAACATCCTGGATGTGAGGGACAAGTCCCCTGTTTTCATGTATTACTATCACAGCAGGAAACTTTCTTCCCTTTTTTGGACGGGCCATGAAAGCCCTCATCTCGCCGGTGGAAGCAGGATACTTTATAAATTCAGTTTCAAGATCAGGCTGCTGAGGGCCGGATGAGGCTGCCATAAGGCTGTTTCCCTCAATTACAGGAAACAAAGCCGAAGCAGCAGCTGCACTTCCTGTCAGAAGAGTTAGCTTACGGAGGAATTCGCGCCTTCCCGTGAGCCCCTTCCTGTACTTTTCATAAAGGTCCGAGATCTCTTTTTTCATTGTCCGCTTTCATTTGAAGATTAGTAAATCTATACGTGTTTTTATACTTTTACACCTGTCAGCCGGCTGAATGATTTACATGATACGAAATAAGATCCTGTATACTTTTCAAGCCTGATAAGGACTTTCAAGATACAAAAAAATCAGTTAAGCTGCATTTGCAGTCAGGCATATTATAAAACAGGAATTATGAAGAAAGACATAGAAATAGCCCAGGAGGCAAGGATAAGACCGATAACCGAGATAGCCCTGAAGGCAGGCATAAGAGCAGACGACCTCGAGCTGTACGGGAAATACAAGGCCAAGATACCTCTTTCCTATATCGACACTGAAAAGGCAGGCAAGGCGAAGCTGATACTTGTAACAGCCATCACCCCGACACCTGCGGGTGAAGGTAAGACAACCACCTCAATCGGTCTCGCCCAGGCGCTGAATCTGATTGGTAAAAAAACAACTGTTGTCCTTCGCGAGCCCTCCCTTGGGCCTGTATTTGGCATCAAGGGCGGCGCTGCCGGCGGCGGGTATTCGCAGGTTATACCAATGGAAGACATAAACCTTCATTTCACTGGTGACATCTCGGCAGTTGAAAAAGCACACAATCTCCTTTCGGCCCTTATCGACAACAACATACAACTGAAGGATGGTAACCTTGGAATTGACCCCAGGACAATAGAATGGAAAAGAGTTACAGACATGAACGAAAGGTCGCTGCGCGACATAATTATCGGCCTGGGAGGACCCACGCAAACATATTCATCGGCTACACCTATGATGACAAGCCGGTGTTTGCGCGCGACCTGAAAGCCCAGGGAGCCATGGCAGTGCTTCTGAAGGATGCAATTAAGCCGAACCTTGTACAGACGCTTGAAGGCACACCTGCAATCATTCACGGGGGCCCCTTTGCAAACATAGCCCAGGGAACAAACAGCATTATTGCAACAAGGATGGGACTTTCACTGAGCGATTACGTTGTTACAGAGGCCGGATTTGCAAGCGAACTCGGAGCGGAGAAGTTCTTCAACATCAAATCGCAGTACGGAGGGCTTTCTGCGAGTGCAGTGGTGATTGTAGCAACTGTCAGGGCACTTAAATATCATGGAGGGGCAAAACTCTCCCTGATCCAGACCGAAGACCTTAAAGCGCTCGAGAAGGGTTTCGCAAACCTCGACAAGCACATTGAAAATATGAAGTGTTACGGTTTCAACCCGCTTGTTGCAATAAACAGGTTTGCCTCGGATACAGAGGAGGAGATCAAGCTGGTCCTGGAGCATTGCGAAGGTGCAGGGGTTGTTTGTTCGCTCAACGAATCATGGGCCCTTGGAGGACGCGGGGCTGAAGATCTTGCACGAAAAGTCGTTGACAGCGCTGAACAGTGTTCAGGATGTTTTAAGCCCCTGTATGATTTTTCCTGGAGTTACGAGAAGAAGATTGAGACAATCTGCAGGCAGATGTATGGAGCCGACCATGTCGAATACACTGTGCAGGCCAAGAGCCAGATAGAAAAGATCGAGAGTCTCGGACTGACAAATCTTGCCGTTTGCATTGCCAAAACCCAGAAATCGCTCTCCGACGACCAGTACAAGAGGGGGAGGCCAACTGGGTTCACTGTCAAGATAAGAGAAGTTGAACTTTCATCGGGAGCAGGTTTCATCGTGCCGATTGCCGGGACAATAATGCGAATGCCGGGTCTGCCGGTCAGTCCTTCGGCGGAGAAAATAGATATCGACAGAAACGGTGTCATTACAGGTCTTTTCTGATGGCAGGGGACTTAACAGCTGCTGTGCTCGCCGGGGGAGAAAGCCGCAGATTCGGAGGAATTGCCAAGCCAAGGATTATAATTCGCGGCAAGATGCTTATCGGGAGAATTCTTGAAGCAACAGCCGGAATTTTCAGCGAAATCATAATAGTTACAAATTCGCCTGAAGATTATGCGGATATTAAAGGATGCCGGCTTGTCCCGGACCTTATCTCCGGCGCAGGTCCTCTTGGCGGCATTCATTCGGCCCTGGTTTCATCATCAGCCAGGGATGTATTCGTATTTGCCGGGGACATGCCATTCATCGACAGGGAAATAGTTCTGGGCCAGGCCGACCTGTATTTCAGGTCGGAGTACGAAGTGCTGATTCCGCGTGTGGGAAACAATATTGAACCTCTTCATGCAATATACAGCAAAGCACTTGCCGGTCCGCTGGAGGAGTATCTCAGTGCGAAGCAGAGGCCTGCAGTAAGGGACTTTATCAGGAAATGCAGGACAGGGTATTTAGAGCTGGAAGACAATGAAAAAACACGTTCTGCCTTCACGAATATTAATACTCCCGGTGACATCAGCCTGCCCGGGAATGAGGGTGAAACATCAGCTTCCGGAGGGATAGTGACGTAAGGCTCATGATCTGAATATGCTGAAGGGTAAGCTGCTGGCGGCTGACAGGAATTTACTTTTTTTCTTACCTTTATACTTCCAATTGAGAGACCTATGAAAAGACTATCCTGCTTTTTGTTGCTGACTGCACTTGCTTTTTCAGCTTGTAAAAGATACAGCAAGTATGAAGGAGTTCCATTTACAGAGAAGGAACCCCGCGACTGGGAAAATCCCGGCATGTTCAGCCAGAACCGCGAAAAGCCGCACGCCACCCTTATTAGTTATCAGGATGAGAACAGCGCCCTTACAGCTGAAAGGACAAATTCTCCCAACTGGCAGTCACTCGATGGGAAATGGAAGTTCCACTGGGTAAATACACCCGGTGAAAGGCCTTTCTGGTTCTTCAAGGATGATTATGATATCCGCGACTGGGATGACACAGACGTGCCTTCAAACTGGCAGAGAAAGGGATATGATGTGCCGATCTATGTCAATATCGGGTACGGATTCAAAAAGGATCCCCCGCGCATAGCGCATGAGTGGAACCCGGTAGGCTCCTACAAGAGAACCTTCAAGGTGCCTTCGGACTGGAAGGACAAGGAGATATTCCTGCATTTCGGTGCAGTGAGCTCAGCCTTCTATGTATGGGTAAATGAACAGCTGGTGGGTTACAGCCAGGACAGCAAGCTGCCGGCTGAATTCAATATCACAAAATACCTGAGGCGGGGGAAGAATTCACTGTCGGTTGAGGTCTACAGGTGGAGCGACGGAAGTTATCTTGAGGACCAGGATTTCTGGAGGCTGAGCGGCATCCAGAGAAGTGTATATCTTCATGCCAGGCCTGAGAACTATATCCGTGATTTTTTTGCAAAGGGCATGCTTGAGAATAACTACAGCGACGGGAAGCTTGAACTAAATGTAGAGCTTGCAGCTGCTGCAGAGTCATCGGCAGGCTTGCTGCTCGAAGCTGTTCTTTTCGACGGGGAGCAGAAGATATATTCAGAGTCAAAGGAGATTGACGTAAAAAGCAGCAGCCCGGAAGCAGTTTTCAGCAAGCAGTTCCCCGGGATAAAAAAATGGTCGGCCGAGAAACCTGATCTTTACACGCTTGTACTGAACCTCAGGGACCGGGATGGAGCAAACCTGGAAAGCGTGAGCGCGAAAATTGGTTTTCGCAGTGTTGAAATTAAGGACTCACAACTGCACATCAACGGGGTTCCCGTAAGGCTCAAGGGTACAAATCTGCATGAACATCATGACATTATGGGCCATGTTGTTGATGAGGCCACAATACTCAAGGATATCAGGGTAATGAAAAGCCACAATATCAATGCCGTGAGAACTTCGCATTATCCACAGCAGGAATTGTGGTATGAGCTCTGCGACAAGTACGGTCTGTACCTCATTGATGAGGCAAATGTTGAATCACATGGAATGGGCTACAACAAGGACATAACGC
>JALOMK010000056.1 GCA_025455505.1 Bacteroidales bacterium | reverse complement strand
GCCATGCAGATGCCGGCTGGTCTCCACCGCCGTCAAAAAGGTTTTTGGCTTCACTGTGCGTATATGCAATCATTGCATAGAAACCTTTTGAAAAACTCTTTTCAGCTTTTGCCGTAAGCGACCAGTAATAACCGCCTTTCCTGTTCTCAAGAACATAGGCATTGATTCCTGAACCTGATCCGGGAGTAACCACACCGCCAGTCTGAGTATTGTAGAATTTATCAACGTTTGCATTCGGGTAGATCAGCCTGTTGTCGGGGTAACCCGATACATTCAGGTTTGAAGGATCCTTGAGACCCCTGTTGACAAAGAAAGCAGTGTTTATATCCTTATTATAGATCCCTTCCACAGTCCCCTTGATGCCCCATGGCAGCTTGGCATCAACAGCAAGGCTGCTTTTCCAGGTCTGCGGCATTTTGAACTCAGGATCTATTATTGTGAATGAACCCGGGACAAGTGTTCCTGCAGCAGGCTGCGGACTCGGGTAATATGCTGCCGGGTCAGGATTGAAACCTGTGACATATGAAGGAACTGCAGCTCCCGAATATGTCAGGGTTGTCTGAAGCATGCCTGCATCTCCCGACTGGCTGACTATCCATACAAAAGGCACTCTTCCGGTAAAGATACCGGTACCACCGCGAAGAATGACGGACCTGTTGTCGGTGAAGTCGTAGTTGAAGCCAAGACGCGGCGATACCATTACCTTGGTTTTAGGAAGAGTTGATGTACTGTATTGCTTGTCGCCAAAGGTGAGATCTGCAATTATCGGGTGCTCGGGCAGAGGTTCCGGGTAAGTTGGCAGATCGAGGCGCAGGCCGGCGACAACCTTGAAGCGTGAGCTGAATGTTATCTCATCCTGGAAATATGCCGAAAGCTGGCTGTATTTGAAGGTAGGGAAGGCCTGTGCAAAACCGGGCTCGTTCGAGAAGGTTATCCCGAAGTCCTTGGGCCTCTGTCCTGTAATGAAATCGTTCCATGAGTTGAATACGTAGAAGGATGTACCGAACCTCTGGAATCCGTTCTTTGTATCGTTGTACTCATAGTTGATACCTGCCGTGAAATTATTGATCCCCACAGTGAAAGTAATATCATCTGTAAGTGTGATAGTCGATACCTCACGCAGGTTTCCGTATGAGAACAATTCTGTTCCGAACGATGTATAGGGACGTCCGTCCTTGAGTATGTCAACAAAGGGGAAGGTCTTTCCTCCGGTGCTGCGGGGCTCATCCTGGAAGGAGTATGTTGCCCTGAATGTGTTCAGGAATTTTCCGCCGCCAAAGTTAGAGTTAAGTTCCGCTGCCAGCGAGCTGAAGTTCCTTTCCTGGAAGTATCCTGAATTCTTGTACCACTGCGCATCCATGCTCTGCCTGTTCCCTGTGTAAAGCGAACCGAAGGGAGAGATTGAGGTGCTTGGATTCGAGGGATCCTTGGTTGTCTGGTACGTATACCTTATGTTGAATTTATGGTTCTTGTTTATGTTCCAGTCGATCCTTGCAAGAATCCTTGTTGCGGGACTGTCGAACGAGTATCCCTGGTAAGGGCCTGTTTCATACCCGTAATTTTCAAGAAGGTAGTTGCTTATCATGTCAAGGTCTGAAGCAAGCGGACGGGCAATATTGTTTGGATAGTTTGCAGGTGCCTCGGGAGTGGCTGCAACCCTCGAGGGTCCCGGAACCGATGTCTTCTCCTGCTCATAGTTGACAAAGAAGAAAAGTTTATTCTTAATGATCGGCCCGCCAAGTCGCATACCTGCCATAAGGAAATCAGAAGGTGTCCTGTTGACCTCGTTGTCGCCAACCCATTTGCCCCTGTATTTCTCATTCGATATATATGTGTATACCGACCCGGAGAACTCGTTGCCGCCGGAACGCGTTACTGCGTTTACAGATGCACCGATGAATCCGCTCTGACGTATGTCATAGGGAGTAATGTTAACCGATATCTGGTCGAGGGCGTCAAGTGAAATCGGAGCTCCGTTGCCCGGGAGGTTTGTACCTATCCCGAATGCATTGTTAAACTGGGCTCCGTCCACTGTAATGAAGTTCTGCCTGTAGTTACCCCCGCCTATCTGGCTTCCGTTTGCCTGGGGTGTCAGACGGGTCACGTCATTGATGCTCCTCGAAATTGTAGGGATCGTTGTGATCTGGCGGGTGCCGATGTTGATAGAGGCCCCGTTCTTTTCAGAGTTGAATATCGGGGTCTTTGCTCCCACTACTACAACTTCATTGAGCTGGGTGCTCGTTTCCTCCAGGGAGGCATTCAAAAGAAAGGATTCCCCAAGGTTGATACTGAGATCATTAAGCGTTTTCTTCGTATAACCTACAAAGGATATCTCAATCGTATAAGGGCCGCCCGGGCGCATACCCTGAATTGAAAATATCCCTTCATTATTGGCCAGGGCCCCGTACTGGGTTCCTGACGGAACATGAATGGCAAGAACTGTTGCACCAGGGAGAGCACTGCCGTCCGGGCCTACAATCTTGCCATTGACTCCTGACGTTGTCGAACCCTGTCCGTAGATAATAACGGCTGAAAACAGGAACGTCAACGTCAATAACAAACGTTTAAGTTGCTTCATCATAGATATAGGATTTAGGTTTGGTAAAAATTTTTCGAATATTGCTCTATTTAATTGATTATGCGCTTAATTGCCGGTAAAGTTTCTGTTAAATCCGGACGCTCAATTTACGGCACTTTGAAAAATCCGTCTTAATGACGAATCTTTTAGTTGTTAACAACTTATCAGACCGCGTTGTTAATATCTTCGTGAAATATTTCCCTTAGAATTACGGCAGTGGCTCCGCTGTTGGCTTTCACAAAGTTAGCGGCCGAAGCGGCAGCCCTTTCATATTCTTCATTATTACCGATTAGCCTGTCGGTGACAGTCTCAAATTCCACGTAACTCTCAAATGAAAAGCCTCCTCCCTGCCGCCTCATCTCAACAGCCTCCATGAATTTTTCGTGCTTAGGACCGAAAAGTACGGGAATGCCCCAGCATGCAGGCTCAAGCACGTTGTGTATGCCCTTCCCGAATCCGCCTCCTACAGCGGCAACAGAAGCATACCTGTAGGCCGACGACAACATTCCAATGTTATCGATTATCATTACCCGCGCTTCATTCCGATTGCCGGTAAATGCCGAATACCTTGTGCATGGAACCTCAAGCAGACCTTCAAGCCTCCTGAGGTTCGAATCATGTATCTCATGCGGCGCAAAAATCCACTTCATAGCTGAAGGATGCCTGTTAATATACCCTGCAATTATTTCTTCATCAGGCTTCCAGCTGCTGCCTGCAATGAAGAGCCTCTCATCACCCCTGAATGCTTCAATAATGTCGATAGACCTTGCGGCTGATGCAATCTCCAGGACCCTGTCGAACCTTGTGTCACCGGACACTATGACATTTGTAACCCCTATGCCTGCAAGCAGTTCTGCCGACCTGCCGTCCTGGACAAAGATCACAGTGAACTTCTGAAGCATGCGCCTGAAAAAAGCTCCGTAGAATTTAAAAAAGTGCTGCGTGGGCCTGAAAATTGCCGAGATAAGGTAAAAGGGCCTTCCCTGGCGGCTTACAAGAGCGATGTAATTATTCCAGAACTCATATTTCACAAAGATTACAAGCTCCGGGGAGCTGAGCTCCAGGAACCTTTCAGCATTCGCCCTTGTGTCGGCAGGCAGATAACATACGCAATCGGCTCCGCTGTAGTTCTTCCTCACTTCGTATCCCGACGGAGAAAAGAAGGTAAGAAGTATCTTCTTCTCCGGTGATCTCTTCCTTATGGCTTCCAGTACCGGCCTTCCCTGCTCAAACTCGCCAAGCGAGGCACAATGCATCCATATCCAGCTGCCACCGCTTCCCACAGCCGCCCTGAGCTTCTCTTCCCATCCCTCCTGCCCCCTGAGCCATACCCTTGCCTTCGGGCTGAAAAGAGCTGAAAACCTTGCGGCAATTATAAAAAGGTGTATGAAAGCATTGTAAATAATATCCATGAAGACAGAAATAAGGGCTCAAAAATAACAAAAAGGACGCAAACGCTTCAAAAAGAAAAATGGAAAAACCCCCTTCTCAATCCTGAATCATCAAATAATTCCCGGCCCTGCAAGACCCTAAGACCGCACGACCGCACGACTATATTTCAGATTTACTCCTTACATTTGTATAGACCATGTTTGTGAAATAATGATACGACTGATAGCCCTGATTATCTCGGTAATCCTGCAGATAATAGCCGCAACAGTGGCCCTGCGCTTCATGAAGCTTACAAAGTACAGGCTGTCCTGGATTCTGCTTTCGCTTTCATTCGTCTTTATGGGCGTGCGCAGCGTAATCCAGCTTTTTGAACTCGTCCGCGGAACTCCTTCATTCACATGGAAGATGATAGATGAATGGATGGGTGTCCTGGTATCGGTTATGATTATCGTCGGTGTTGTTCTTATCCGGGAACTTTTCTACTCCCTCAAAAAAGCCGAATCCGACCGCCTCCGTTCCGAAAGAAGGATTATCAATGCAATAATAAATACCGAGGAAAACGAAAGAAAAAGATTTGCAAAAGATCTTCACGACGGCCTGGGCCCGCTGCTTTCAACCGTGAAGATGTCCCTCTCCTCGCTCCATGAAAGAGTTAAGGATCCTTCGGGCAAAGTGATCCTTAACAACACAAACCATATTGTAAATGAAGCTATTGCAACCATTAAAGACATCTCGAACAACCTCAGTCCCCACATCCTCACAAACTTCGGTCTGTCAAGCGCAATAGGGGCATTCACAACAAAGATCAACCAGACAAAGGCGATAACGATTGATTTCAAATCGAACATGGAGAACCTTCGGCTTGAGGCAGAAAAGGAAGTGGTTGTTTACAGGGCTGTATGCGAACTCATAAACAACTCTATACAGCATTCAGGTGCCTCGAAGATCGAAATAGAGCTAAATAAACACGAAAAAATTGTTACCTTGCAGTTCTATGACAACGGCCGCGGGTTTGACACCTCGGCACTCAGAAAGGAGGATACGAAAGGCATGGGTATCTCGAATATCGAAACGAGGGTCAGGACAGTCGACGGGGTCTTCATAATCGAAAGCACCAAAGGCAGGGGAACAAGCGCCCTTATTAAAATCACCGAATAAATTCCGCCGGAACACTGGTACAATGCGATGGACAGGATAAGAATAATAATAGCCGACGATCACCAGCTCTTCAGGAACGGGCTGAAAATCCTCCTGAATGCCTTTCCCGAATTCGAGGTTACCGGGGAAGCCTCCAACGGGGAGGAGTTCCTTCGCATCCTCAGGAACTTCCCGGCCGACGTGGGACTGATGGACATCAACATGCCCGAAATGGACGGTATAGAAGCCACCCGCAAAGCGCTCCGGGTCTGCCCTTCAATAAATATAATAGCACTGTCGATGTACGGCGAAGAGGAGTACTATTATAAAATGGTGGACGCAGGCGCAAAGGGATTCCTCGTCAAGGACTCCGACATATCTGAAGTCAGGGAGGCAATAACCACGGTAAACAAGGGTGGAAGCTACTTCTCCCAGGAACTTCTGTACCATGTAATCCAGAAGATCAAACACCGCGAAAGCGAAAGCAAATCTGCAAACCTCTCAAAGAGGGAAAAGGAAATCCTCTTCAAGATATGCGAAGGCCTTTCAAACCAGGAGATAGCAGAAGCGCTCTTCATAAGCAAAAGGACTGTCGACAAGCACAGGGCCAACCTTCTTGGCAAAACAAATTCAAAGAATACAGCAAGTCTCATTCTTTTTGCAATCCGGAACAAACTCATCGAGGTTTAAAACATGGCCGAGTCGCACAAGCTGGGAATAAGGGGTGAGGATCTTGCCGCCGATTACCTCGCAGGAAAGGGCTACAACATACTTTTCAGGAACTGGAAATGGAGAAAACACGAGATCGACATAATCGCCGAGAACCGGAGTTTCATTGTATTTGCCGAAGTGAAGACCCGCAGCAGCGACTTCTCTTTGCATCCTTCCGAGTCCGTGACGGGTGAAAAACAACGTTCAATAATAAGTGCCGCCGACGGATACATACGGAAATTCAACCTGCTAAAGGAAAGCCGCTTCGATGTAATAAGTGTAATCAGTAACAACTCCGGCTTCGACATTGAACACATCGAGGCTGCATTCTATCCTACATTGCAATGAGCCATGGACATTGAAACCCTGAGGGATTACTGCGTTGCAAAAAAAGATGTCTCCGAAAGCTTCCCCTTCGGCGACGATACCCTCGTCTTCAAGGTTAGCGGGAAGATCTTCGCGCTGGCAAACCTCGATGGCGATCTGAGCATTAACCTCAAATGCGACCCATCTCTTGCCCTTGAGCTGCGCGAACGCCATCCCTCAGTACTGCCGGGCTACCACATGAACAAAAAACACTGGAACACTGTACTCGCCGATGGCTCGGTTCCCGACATGGAAATACTCTCATGGATCGATCATTCATACGAACTCGTCAGAAGCAGGAAGTAAACTCAAATTGAAAAGATTTTTAATCTGTATCAGTAAATAATACATTAATATGAAATACACGATCCTGTTAATCCCGTTTCTCCTGGTCCTTTCTGTCCAGGTATCCTTCGCTCAGAATGATTCAAAAAAGGTAAAAATCACAGGAATTGTCACTGACGCAAACAGCAGGCCTGTTGAAGGTGCGCTTATTCTTGCCGACGGGGCGGCAACAGGAGCGGTAACAAATTCCTCAGGTGAATTCAGGATAAAGGTCCTGCCTGGGGTCAGGTCACTTACGGCAGTTTACGAATTGAACAGCGATTCAAAAACAATCGATATCGGGGGAAACACAAAAGTAACTATCAGGCTTGATAAAGCCGCTCCGGAAACAGGGGCAGGCAAAGCCGGCGAAAATGAGGCAATAGATATCGGCTATGGCACCTCATCAAAAAACAAGTCAACGGGGTCCGCGACAAAAACCAGTACAACCAAAGCCAGTTCAAAATCATACATGAACATATATGACATGATAAAAAGCGAGGTCCCCGGGGTGCAGGTCATAGGACGCTCGATAATTGTGCAGCAGGGCACCACATCGCTTACCGCCCCTTCGGAACCGCTCTTTGTTGTTGACGGTACAATTGTAACCCAGATTGATGGACTGATTCCTTCGCAGGTACGCTCAATTTCATTGCTTAAAGGCTCTGCAGCCTCGATCTATGGATCACGGGGCACCAACGGAGTACTTGTGTTTACATTGATTAAATAGGAATAAAAAGAGAAGGGTGTCATTATTATTGACACCCTTTTCTTTATTCATCGGCGCCGGGCTGAAGTCAGCCGGCCGGCATCGGATTCAGCTGTTAATAACCCGGATTCTGTTTCAGTTTCGGGTTTGCATCTATCGCAGTCTGCGGTATTGGGAACAACAGGCGGTACTCCGGAAGGGTCTTGGACCTCCAGACCGGGATCGGGTTCAGGAATGTTCCGAATCTGATCATATCCTGTCTTCCCCAGTTTTCCCAGGCCAGTTCAAACCTGCGTTCGTTGTAGATATCATCCAGCGTGACGCTTGCCTTCAGCTTGGCAGGATCCGTGAAAGCCCTTTTCCTCAGCTCATTGACAAGCCTCGTAGCTTCAACGTTATCCTGGTCCAGCCTTACAAGACATTCGGCCTTCATAAGATATACATCAGCAAGCCTGTATATTGCGCAGTCGTTTTCCATGGCCGTAGCGCCCTTCTTAAACTCCCACTTATTGCAGCGAGCCCCTTCCTCCTGTTCCACCTGACCCCAGCCATCGGCGTCAATGGAGTATTTGATCGTAATGTCAACAGTATGTATAAGTGGTCTCCCATGAGCCGTAATCAGCTGCTGGCCTGTTGTAGCGCTGATCATAGGGCCAATGAGAAAACTGCCGAGATAACGCTTGTCATCAGGGTCGAATGACTTTACATAATGCGACATGGCGCTGATCCCGTTGTTTGCGCTTCCGGGAATTCCAAGGGCCTGGGGATCGAGATAATGAAGAGTATAACCGCGGGCAGGGAATGAGGATGAAATGCTGTTCACAGCTACAAGGATAGCCTCCTTTGAATTTTCATTCGCAGCACTGAACTGTTCCTTCCAGTTGACTTCAAGAGAATACGGAAGTTTCATTATCTCATTGCAGGCGTTGATGCACTCCTGATATTTGGTGCCTCCGGCCGGATTCCAGATGTGTGCATTCAGGTACATCTTTGCAAGCATGAAGTAGACCGAGCCCTTCGTGAATTTCCCATAGCTCGATGAAGTGACATCGGCCCTAATCACATCTTTTATGTCGTTCAGTTCCGACAACACCCATGTATAAACCTCCGCACGGGTTTTTGTCTCGGGTTTCTCAAGATTTGTAAAATCAGTTACAAGAGGAACATTCCCGTATAAATCGATTAGCTCGATATACCTCTGTGCCCTGGCAGCTCTCACCTGGCTCAGATAAGGAACCTTGTCAGTGATGGCCGGACTGTTCTCAATCAGGTAAATAATCTGGTTGAAGTTCGTAATACGGGAATAGCTGTCATTATAGATCCTGATGGCAGCGCTTGTCTGCGGTCTCCATGTACCCTGAGTCATTTCCTTGTATGCGCCTCCGTCCCACCAGTCACCGCCTCTTCTGGTTGGAGTCACAGACATGTCAGTGCAGTTTTCTTTCGGTGCGGGGCTCCCCACACAGTTAAAGTCCCTAAGCCTTGTGTAAATCGGGGCAACAAGCGAGTTCACCTCCGATGACGTTGATCCATATGAATCCATCGGCAATTGGGAATATACTTCCTCTTCAAGATCAGTACAGCCCACAGCCAGGAATCCCAGGAGCGCCAATGATGTTATGTATATTGTTAACTTTTTCATATTGTTTCCATTTTACAGTTAAAAAGTCACATTAAGGCCCAGCATATAGGTCCTTGTCTTCGGGTAATACTCCCTTCCTTCAACACCGGGATCAAGTCCGGACATCGGCACTTCAGGATCAACTCCCTTATATTTGGTAATTGTCAGCAGGTTATGGATCGTTCCATAAAACCTTATTCTGCTGACGCCAAGCATATCCTTGGGCAACAATGAATATGCAAGGGTCATGTTATCCAGTCTTGCAAAGGAACCGTCTTCAATGTAAAAGCTGTTATAGTACGGACTCTGCTTCAATCCCATGGTAAGAGCCGTGCTCAGCACATTGGCGCCGGGGAGCCACTGCAGGTTTGCATACGACATTTTCGAGAAGTTCAGGACATCAGTCCCGTAAACTCCCCTGAAGAACAGATTCAGTTCGAAATTCTTGTAGGTCGTCGTACTGTTTATCCCATATGTAAGAAGTGGCTGTGCTTCCCCGATATAAGTATAGTCAGCAACTGTAAATCCGGCTACACCATCTATCATGTCGTTAATTATATACTTCCCTGTCTCATCTATTCCCAGGCATTCCGG
>JALOMK010000055.1 GCA_025455505.1 Bacteroidales bacterium | reverse complement strand
AATTCTGCTTGCAGTCGACAGGGAGGGCTCGGTCCTGAATATACCTGTCAAACCGGATGCGTCGGGACTCCTGGGAATAAGCTATACAACAACAGCTCTCGACCAGATATTCGAACTTAAGACCCTGAAGTACGGGTTCTTTGAATCAGTGCCAGCCGGAATTGCAAAGGGATTCAAGACTATCGGAGATTACCTGAAGCAGTTCAGGCTTATTTTTTCGAAGGATACAAAGGCTTACGAATCGCTTGGCGGTTTCATAACCATTGGCAGCATATTCCCCGGGGTGTGGGACTGGCAGGCATTCTGGAATCTCACTGCCTTCCTTTCGATCATTCTTGCAATAATGAACATACTGCCAATTCCTGCCCTCGACGGCGGCCATGTGATGTTCCTCCTCTTCGAGGTTGTCACAGGCAGGAAGCCCAGTGACAAGTTTCTAGAGTACGCCCAGATTGCAGGAATGGTGATACTCCTTTCACTGCTTCTCTTCGCAAATGGCAACGATATTCTCAGGCTGTTGCGGAAATAGGCAATATTGTATTCAGGTTTGCAGATGATCAAAGTATTTATAACTTTGCACTAATTCAAATACTAAATGCGATGGGAAAAATAGGTATGACAGAGATCATTCTGATCCTGGTAGTGGTGGTGCTTCTTTTTGGAGGACGTAAGATACCTGAACTCATGAAAGGAATCGGTCAGGGAATGAAAGAGTTCAAGAAAGCCTCAAAATTTGATCCCGCCGAGGAGAAGAATGAGTACGCAAAAAAGGAAAAATTCGATTAACCTTACAGAATAACCCTGACTAACAAACAGACCTGCACGCAAGAGCAGGTCTGTTTGTTTTAATTATCCTCCGGCTCATATTTCTGATTCCGTCTCCGGGGCACAAAGCCCGCCTCCCTGATTATATCCTGTATATCAGTTGAGCTAAACCTGTTTGAAGCCCCTGCAGCGCTTACAACATTTTCCTCTATCATCACCGATCCAAGGTCGTTGGCCCCGCAGTGCAGCGACAGCATGCCTGTTTCCTTTCCAACGGTGAGAATCGAAGCCTGAATGTTCGGGATGTTGTTAAGCATTATCCTGCTGACTGCAATTATGCGGAGATAATCGCGTCCCGTGTAACTGCTCCTGATACCTTGACTGACTGAAAGGACTGTTCCCTCATCCTGGAAGGGCCATGGGACGAAGGTTATGAACCCGTAATGTCCCTCAGGTTTCCGAGCCTGGAGATCCCGCAGCTTTACAAGGTGCTCTATCCTTTCAGCCGGCGTTTCAGCATGCCCGTACATCATTGTTGCAGAAGTGGGCAGGTTTAGATTATGCGCCGCCCGCATAACATCAAGCCATTCCTCTGAAGTTGCCTTTGCGGGGGACACTATTTTCCTGACCCTGTCGATCAGTATCTCTGCACCTGCCCCGGGAAGGCTGTCGAGGCCTGCTTCTGCAAGCTTCCCCAGCACTTCATCAAAGGACAGTCTCTCCTTGCGTGAAAGATAAACTACCTCGGGCGGACCGAGGGCATGAAGCCTGAGTGAGGGGTAAAGGCCTTTCAGTTCCCTGAACAGGCTTGTATAAAAATCGAGTCCCAGGGCCGGATTCATTCCCCCCTGGAGCAGCAGCTGCCTGCCACCCAGGGCATACATCTCGTCGATCTTCCTAATGTATTCCTCAATTGTTGTGACATATGCATCCTCCGAGTTCTTTTTCCGGCAGAAATTGCAGAATGTACACTGGGAGAAACATATGTTTGTCAGGTTCACATTCCTGTCGATGATCCATCCGACCTGATTCCCGGGCCTGTGATGCTGCCGGAGGGTGTTTCCAAGGAACATAAGCTCCTCGAGAGGCACCTTTTCATAAAGAAGAAGGCCTTCCTCCACAGTCAGTGGACTAAGCTCAAGAGCTTTTGCGTAGATCATGTCAGTTGACGGCATGGTTCCTTGTTTCTGGCAATTTATACCGGTCTTATATTTTGTGGCACGCGTACTTGAAAAAGTAATTTCAATCCTGCCTCAGGCAACGGTAAACCACGGTGGCAAAGGTAAGGGTTTCGGTCAGAACAATGAATAATTTTATTAACTTAGCAGCTTTCCGAAATGCAGCGCCACAAAGATGAAGCCAGAACTTAAGAAGATATCACAATACAAAGATAACCAGTCGGTTGTTTGTATTATCGGGACAGATGAGATACCTGATTTTTTAAAGCTTTCGGGGAAAGAAAAGGAGTATGCCGTAAAGCATATAAGGGCGAAGAACGGTTTTGCCATCATAAATAAATATGACCGGATTGTATATCTCATCCGGCAGAAGGAAGGATACCCCCTGCACAGGATAAGGGAGGAAATCAGGAGGAGCGCCTATGTCATCAGGAAACAGATCCTGGCCGGCAGCCATTCCGAGCTTATTGTAACATCGCATGCCTCGTATAGAGGCTCTGAACTTGATTTTACCGAGGGTTTACTTCTCAGTATATACAAATTCGGAAAGTATAAGACAAGTGAAGAAGAAACGGGAACAGGAAGCTACCCTGTCAGGATTATGCTGTATGGCGATGCAGATCAGGAAGATGTAAAATGGCTGAACATAATTACAGATGCAGTCTGGTTTTCGCGCGACCTTATAAATGAACCCGTAAATCATCTCAATGCATCAGGTCTTGCAAGGGAGATCAGCAGGGCAGGAGAGGAGTCCGGGTTTTCAGTGGAGGTTCTTACAAAAGGGAAAATCGAAGCCCTGAAGATGGGCGGTCTGCTTGCCGTGAACAAAGGCAGTGTCGATCCTCCTGTCTTCTGCATCCTTGAGTGGAAGCCGAAACGACATGTTAACAAGGCTCCCCTTGTTCTTGTGGGTAAGGGGATTGTTTATGATACGGGAGGGCTCAACCTGAAGACAGGCGAGCACATGGCAGGCATGCATGCCGACATGGCTGGTGCAGCCATCGTATCGGGTGTAATGAAGGTAGTGGCTCAGGCGAAGCTGCCTCTACATGTAATTGCTCTTGTCCCCTCAACCGACAACCGTCCGGGTGGCAACGCATATACACAGGGTGACATACTCACAATGTACAACGGCATGACAGTCGAGATCGGCAATACAGATGCCGAAGGCAGGCTGATACTTGCAGATGCAATAGCTTACGCCTCGAAATTCAAGCCTGAACTGATAATCGATATTGCAACCCTTACAGGTTCGGCAGCCATGACATTCGGAAACCAGGCAATAGCCCTAATGTCGAATGCCGACAGTAAATACACCGGCCTGCTGGAGGAATGCGGGGATGATGTTTATGAGCGGGTTGCACGGCTTCCTTTCTGGGATGAATACGGGGAACTTATCAAATCGGATGTTGCCGACATGAGGAACATTGGAGGACGTGAGGCCGGGGCGATCACTGCAGGCAAGTTTCTCGAGCGCTTCGCTGAATTCCCGCTTGTGCATCTCGATATTGCAGGGACAGAGATTTTAAAGAAAGACGATTTTTACAGGCTGAAAAACAGTCCGGCGAACGGGCTCAGGCTGCTTGCAACCTTCCTCAGGAGGCTTGCGGCAACTGTTACAATAAAGACGAAATAATATGGATAGCAGACCAGTAAGGGCAGGGATATCGCATGGTGATATTAACGGGATCGGATATGAGGTAATAATCAAGGCCCTCTCGGATCCGCTTATTAATGATCTTTGCATCCCGATTGTTTATGGATCACCCAAGGTTGCGGCCTATCACCGCAAAGCATTGAATATAAATAATTTCAGCTTCAATAGTGTCAGGTCGGCCGAGGAGGCTCACCCAAAGAAAGCCAACATAATAAACTGCGTTGACGAGAACGTGCGAGTGGAGCTCGGCAAGTCCACGCAACAGGGTGGAGAAGCTGCAATCGAATCGCTTGTCAAAGCTGTCGAAGATCTGAAGAACAAGAAGATAGATGTGCTTGTCACTGCGCCGATCGATAAGCATAATGTGCAGTCGGAGCATTTCAGGTACAAGGGGCACACTGACTTTCTGCGCGACAAGGCCGGAGCAGAGGACTCTCTGATGTTCATGATAAACGAGACAATGAGGATAGGAATGGCCACCGACCATGTACCCCTCAGGGAGGTCCCCGCACTTATAAGCCCGGAACTTATCACGAGGAAGCTGAGGCTCATGAACCGTTCCCTCATTACCGACTTTGGAATCAGGAAACCTAAAATCGCCGTTCTGGGACTGAATCCGCACGCCGGCGACAACTCACTGCTTGGCACGGAAGAAGCAACCATAATCATGCCCGCAATTGAAAAAGTAAAGAAAGACGGCATCCTGGCATTCGGACCCTTCCCTGCAGATGGTTTCTTCGGTGCAGGTCTGTTCACCAAATTCGATGGCATACTCGCAATGTACCACGACCAGGGACTGAGCCCCTTCAAGGCTCTCGCATTTGATACCGGCGTTAACTTTACTGCCGGTCTGCCCTTTGTGAGAACATCGCCTGTTCATGGCACAGCCTTTGCAATTGCCGGAAAGGGAGAAGCTTCGGAGAGTTCATTCAGACATGCTTTGTATCTAGCCTGCGATATTTTCAGGAACCGTGAGATGTACGACGAAATATCCCGTAATCCACTCCGCAAGCAGGATATCGATCTCCGCAGCGAGCGATTTGATGAGCTTCCGCCAGATATTTTCAATTCGGAACAGCATTTATGATAGATTACATAAAGGGTACGGTAACACAGCTTTCTCCCACTTCCGTTACAATTGAAACCGGAGGGATTGGCTATTTCCTTAATATCTCAGTTAACACGTACTCAAAGCTCGAAGGCCAAACTGATTTTAAAATACTTGTCCACGAGGTGATAAGGGAAGACAGTCACCAGCTGTTCGGTTTTGCCGATACTGACGAGCGGAATATTTTCCGCCACCTCATATCCGTCACGGGGGTGGGGGCAGGCACAGCCCGTATGATGCTTTCATCTGTTTCGCCTGCTGAGATTGAGAGGGCAATAATGGGCTCGGATGTGAATCTCCTGAAGAGCGTTAAAGGCATCGGTCTGAAGACTGCCCAGAGGATCATTGTCGACCTTAAAGACAAGGTAGGCAAACATGCAGGAAGTGGCGAAATATTTGCCTTTGCAGACAATACAAGGCGTGAAGAGGCGTTATCTGCTTTAGTAATGCTTGGTTTTACCAGGAGCGCCGTCGCAAAGGTCATCGACAAGATAGCAAGGGAAGAGAAGGACCTGACTGTTGAAGATATGATCAAGCGAGCGCTTAAGAACTTAAGAGAAGGACCTGACTGTTGAAGATATGATCAAGCGAGCGCTTAAGAACTTGTAATAAAGCACTTAAGCCGGATTGAGATCAGGGATATCATATAAAGCTATTCTTCTTCTGACATTTTTTCTGCTGCAAGCCTCCTTAATAAACAAATCAGGGCTGTCTTTCGGCCAGGAGGCTGTCAGGCCCGGCGCAACATCCGATACAACTTCTAAATCATCACTCCGTCTATATGACAACAACGGCATTCCATGGGATACCAGGAAGTCGTCGCCGCTGTTTCTAAATGATCCCTCCAATGTCAAATCTTCGGTGATCTATAATCCCGATAAGAACGAATACGTTATCTATCAGAAGGTTGGGGCCTATGACTACAGGACTCCGGTATACATGAGCCCTGAAGAATTCAGGAAGTACGAATACGACAGGGCAATGCGTGAATACTGGGATTCGAGGGTAAGCGGAAACGAGTCGAGCTTCCGGTCCACCCTGATACCCCAGCTGCAGGTAGGAGGAGAAGCCTTTGACAAGATCTTCGGCAGCAACACTATAAACATAATTCCCCAGGGATCGGCCGAGCTTATATTCGGGATCAACATCTCTCATACTGACAACCCCACACTTTCGGAAAAGCTCAGGACTATCACGACTTTTGATTTCAGGGAGAAGATCCAGATGAATGTCACCGGGAGTATAGGCGACAAAATGCAGCTGGGTATTAACTACAATACTGACGCGATGTTCGAGTTCGAGAACAAGACAAAGCTTCAGTATGCAGGCAAGGAGGACGAAATTATAAAAAAGATAGAGGCCGGGGATGTGACCCTGCCGATGGCCGGAACGCTTATAACCGGAAGCTACAGCCTTTTCGGCCTTCTTACGGAGTTACAGTTCGGCAAGCTTACTGTTACGGGTGTCCTTTCACAGCAGAAGGGCGAATCATCAGTGATTGATGTAAAGGGAGGGGCCCAGGCAACCGACTATGAGATATTTGCTGACCAGTATGAGGCAAACAGGCATTTTTTCCTTTCCCAGCATTTCAGGGACATATATGACGAGTCGCTGAGAAACCTCCCTGTTGTAAGTACCGGAGTGAACATCGAACGGATAGAGGTGTGGGTAACAAACAAGTCGAGCAGGTTTGAAGAGGCAAGCAACAGGAACATAGTGGCTTTCATGGACCTGGCCGAAAATGCAAAACATATCTACAACAATGTCCCGGAGTTCCAGCCGCTGCCGGGCTCTCCCATTTACCCGTCGAACCTGGCGAATAACATGTATGCCGAGCTCACCAGCACATATTCCGTTATCAGGGATGTTGACAAAGTTGCAGATGCCTTTGCTCCCCTCTTTCCGGGTTTCCAGATAGGCCGTGATTTCGAAAAGATAGAAAACGCGCGCAGGCTCAGCGACCGGGAATTCACATACAACAGGCAGCTGGGCTACATCTCACTGAATGCCGCACTCAATACCGACGAGGTGCTTGCAGTTGCCTATGAATATACTATTGGGGGCCAGCTCTTCAAGGTTGGCGAATTCTCAACCGATGGAGTTACAGCCCCCCAGACGCTTATTCTAAAGCTTCTTAAAGGGACAACACTTACACCGAAGCTTCCGACCTGGGACCTGATGATGAAGAATATTTACTCACTCGGATCGGGAAGGCTTGAGCGTCAGGATTTTGAACTGAACATCCTTTACCAGGACGACAAGACAGGAAATTCGATCAACTATATCCCCGAAGGAAAGCTTGCCGATAAAATTTTGTTGCAGGTACTGGGGCTCGACAATCTCAATAACCAGAACGACAGGGAACCTGACGGCTTTTTCGACTTTATCGACGATATAAC
Organism: Bacteroidales bacterium; assembly: GCA_025455505.1. GTDB lineage: Bacteria > Bacteroidota > Bacteroidia > Bacteroidales > VadinHA17 > LD21. Next base: position 7,588 of record JALOMK010000055.1, on the reverse strand, counting down.
GGTTATAGTTGAAAGGGGGAAGATAGTCTTTCCCGTGCTCGAACCCTTCGGCAGCCACCTTGCAAAGAGCATCGGCGATCCGAAACTGATACAGAAATATGTTTTCCAGGAGCTGTACGATTCCACCCAGACAGTTGCGAAGCAGATGGCTGAGAAAAACAAGTTCAAGCTTACCGGACAGTATTCTTCCGAGTCAGGCTCTGTTATAAGGCTCAATGCAACAAGCATACCCCAGGGAGCAGTGAAGGTAACTGCCGGCGGCGTGCCCCTCTCTGAGAATGTTGACTACACAGTCGACTATAACATGGGAGAGGTGCGTATAATCAACAGCGCCCTCATAGAATCGCAGACACCCATTCAGGTATCGCTCGAAAGCAACCAGTTCTTCGGTTTCCAGACAAAATCACTTGTGGGAACACATCTCGACTACAGGTTCTCCGACAATTTCAACATCGGGGGGACGATACTTCATCTTACGGAGAGACCCTATACCCAGAAAGTCAATTTCGGGGAGGAACCTATCTCGAATACAATCTGGGGTTTCAATACGTCCTACAAGACGGAATCGCAGTGGCTCACAAACCTTGTTGACAAGCTCCCCTTCCTCGAGACCAAAACTCCCTCGTCAATATCATTCTTCGGTGAATTTGCGCATCTCATCCCCGGCCATTCAAAAGCCATCACAAGCGCCGGCAACTCCTATATCGACGATTTTGAAGCAAGTGAGATACCTCTTGACCTGAGGTCCTTCAATGCATGGAGCATGTCCAGCATCCCACAGGGGCAGCAACAACTATTCCCTGAAGCGGCACTCAACAACGCTACTGAGAGCGGATTAAACAGGGCCAGGCTTGCCTGGTATGTAATCGATCCTCTTTTCCTGAGAAACGGATCCTCGACACCTGATCACATAAAGGAGAATCCCGACGAACAGTCGAGCCATTTTGTGAGGGAAATATATGAGAATGAGATCTTCCCTTACCGTGAAAGCCCGAGTGGCATTCCCCAGACAATAGCCGTTCTGAACCTTGCACTTTACCCGGGGGAGAAAGGTGGGTACAACTATGATACTGACCCGGGCATTTATTCTGCCGGGATCAATTCAGATGGTACGCTGAAGGATCCCGCCTCACGCTGGGGCGGCATAATGAGGGAGGTGCTTACAAGTGATTTCGAGACCTCTAATGTCCAGTATATAAAGTTCTGGCTGATGGATCCCTTTGTCGAGAATCCCGATCATAAGGGCGGTGACTTCTATATTAACCTGGGAAGCATATCGGAAGACATTCTGCGCGATTCGAGGAAGAGCTTCGAGAACGGGCTCCCTACCTCGCCTGTGGCGAAAGATGTCGACACTACATCATGGGGACGGGTTCCAACTGTACAGGCTGTTGTGCATGCATTCGACAATGACCCTCAATCGAGAGTATACCAGGATGTCGGTTTCGATGGTCTTACGGATTCCGACGAACAGAGTTTTTTCCTTAGCTATCTCGAGAAATTATTACCAATAACAACTCCTGCCGTCCAGGCTGCGATCACAAGCGATCCGTCGAACGATAACTTCCATTATTTCAGGGGCACCGACTATGACGCACTGCAGCTTGGCATCCTGGAGCGGTACAAGAGGTACAACGGACAGGATGGCAACTCTCCTACCGCAGAAGGTTCTCCTGAGGACTATCCTACTTCAGGCACCACTCTCCCCGATATGGAAGATATCAACAGGGACAACACCCTGAGCGAAACGGAGAGCTACTACCAGTATAAGGTGAGCCTGCGGCCAGGCGATATTGAGGTAGGAAAGAATTTTGTAGTCGATGAGCAGGAATATGAAGCCACTTTTGCGAACGGGGTCAAGTCAAAGGTAAAGTGGTACCAGTTCAAGATACCGATCACGGAATACCAGAAAGCAGTTGGCCCAATAAGGGATTTCAAGTCGGTCAGGTTTATGAGAATGTTCCTCAGGGGTTTTGATGAGCCTGTGATAATGAGGTTTGCCGAGCTTGACCTTGTCAGGGCCGAGTGGCGCAAGTACAACATATCATTCATGGAAGGGGCAGAGAGGATAACAGTTCCTGAAGCCAGTGATGCAACTTTTGAGATCAGTTCGGTGAGCATAGAGGAGAATGCCGGGAAGGTCCCTGTAAACTATGTGCTTCCGCCCGGTTTTGACAGGATAACCGACCCCCAGAACCCGCAGCTGAGGCAGCTGAATGAGCAGTCAATGGTGCTGAAAGTGCTCAACCTCGAAGACGGCGATGCAAGGGCAGCCTTCAGGAATGTCAACCTCGACATCAGGCAGTACAGAAGGCTCAGGATGGAAGTCCATGCAGAGGCGATACAGGGATATCCTCTTGCCGACAACGAACTTACGGCTTTTGTCAGGATCGGATCGGACTACAAGGGGAATTTCTATGAGTACGAAATACCGCTGAAGCTTACACCTCCGGGCTTTTACGACGACAATTCCGATGTTGACAGGGGTATTGTATGGCCTGTCGAAAACAGCTTCAATATCGAGCTTTCACTCCTGCAGGATGCAAAACAGGAGAGAAACAGGCAGATTAACGAGCCCGGTTCGGCGCTTGGGATATCGGATGTCTTTGTCTATAAGACGCCAGAAGCAAGGATATCACTGTCGGGGAACCCCAACCTGAGTAACGTCAAGGTAATAATGGTAGGTATAAGGAACCCGATCAGGTCGAGGAACCCTTCAGTTGACGACGGCAATCCCAAGTATGCCGAAGTCTGGGTTAACGAACTGCGCCTGAATGATTTTATTGAGGACGGTGGCTGGGCCGCGAATGCCCATCTCCAGGCCCGTCTTGCAGATCTTGGCACGATAGATCTTGTAGGTCAGTCGAGCACCCCTGGTTTCGGCAGCATCGACAAGAAGGTGAACGAGAGGAGCAAGGAGCAGGTTAATATGTATGATCTCTCGACGACAATAGAAATGGGTAAATTTTTCAAAGAGGATCTTGGTGTCAGGCTTCCGATATATGCAGGTTTTTCGCAGACGAGAATAAAGCCCCAGTACAATCCCCTCGATCCTGACATTCTTCTTTCGGATGCGTTGAGTAACGCTGATTCGCAGGAAGCCCGTGATTCAATACTTGCAATCTCAGCTGACCTGGCAAAGAGAAGGACATTCACAATAAGTAACGCGGGGATATCAAAGCGGGGAGAGAAACCACATTTCTGGGACCTGGCAAACCTGAGCGCCAACTATACATTCAATGAGACATACAAGAGCAACACGAAGACTGAAATAAACCTTGAAAAGAATTACAGGGGAGGGATAGCGTACAACTACGAGGCCCAGCCGCCCAACATAACACCCTTCAGGAATACCAAGTTCCTTAATGGTTCAGCTTTAAAGCTTATCAAGGATTTCAACTTCTATCCCTACCCGAAAAGTTTTGCATTCAGTACAGAGCTGTCGCGTTCGTACAATGAGCTTAAGACAAGGAACATCAACAACCCCTACCTGAAAATTCAGCCTTCATTCAGGAAGGATTTCTACTGGACAAGGTTCTACGATTTCAAGTTCGACATTACAAGGATGCTGAAGTACGACTTCACCGCCACGAACCTGTCAAGGATCGATGAGCCTTACGGGGGAGTCGACAAATACAGGTATGCCAATGATTACGAAAAATGGCGCGATTCGGTGATGTATAATCTCAGCAAGGGTGGCAGAACTACGAACTACAACCATTTCATGAACCTGACCTACCAGGTGCCCGTCAACAAAATACCCCTGCTGTCGTGGCTGAACGCGAACATCAGGTACGGGGCAGACTACACCTGGCTCGCGGGCTCCCTCTTTCCTGACAGCATGAATATCAACCTTGGAAATACGATCAAGAATCACAGCGAACTTTCATTTACGGCAATGGCCAACCTCTCGACGATATACAACAAGTGGAATTTCCTGAAGGAGATTGAGAACAATACCCGTCCCGACGCCGGCAAGAGGATGAAGGCTGAGATGATGACTGTTACATATACCAGAGATAACCTTAATTTCAGGGCGAAGACAGCAAGGATCATAACGCATAACCTGAATACAAGGGAGGTTACTGTGAAGGTTACAGGAAAGAACGGAGAGCAGGTCAACGGCACATTGGAGATACTCAGCGAGAACAGGATCTCATTCATGACCGCGGAAGCCACCGATGGCGCCAAAGTGCTTGTGGAAGGGCAGGTAAAGAAAAAAAGGAATCCTCTCGTTGTAACAGGAGAATTTCTTGTCAGGGCGCTGATGGGTGTGAGGTCGCTGAGTTTTACAAATACAAGGATGCAGGACAACATGCTGCCGGGTTATGTTCCCGGCACGGATTTCCTTGGTCTTACAAAGCTGAATGGAACACTTGCTCCCGGGGTGCCTTTCATACTGGGTTACGCCGACGAGAAATTCTTCGAAAAGGCAATCAGCAATGACTGGATATCGAAGGACACTCTTCTGAGCATGCCGGCGCTGACGGCAGAAAGGAATGATATTTCATTAAGGGCCCAGATCGAGCCTTTCCCGGGACTCAGGATAGATCTGAACTCTGACAGGCGTTATACTGAGGCTGTGAGCGCCTACTATATTGCCGACTACAACGGGAACTTCCCCGACAGCACGCGCAACAGGGTGGTGTCGGGCTCTTTCTCAATGTCGGTAGTGTCGTGGGGAACTTCCTTTGAGAAGATAACCAAGTCGAATGATTATGTTTCCCCTACATTCGAGGCCTTCAAGGCAAACCGGGTTGTAATATCTGAACGGAGGGCCTCTGAGCGTGAAGCTGCCGATCCCTCATACGAAGCTGATGTCGATCCCGCCACGGGCCTCCCGATAGACGGTCCCTATAAAAACGGCTATGGCGAAACATCGAGGGATGTCCTTATACCTGCATTCCTTGCTGCCTACACAAAGACAGATCCGGAAAAGGTGACCCTCGAAACGTTCCCGTCTGCTATGAAGATGATGCCGAACTGGAGGATAAACTTCGACGGACTTTCAAAATTTGAGTTCGTCCAGAAGGTCTTCAGGTCGATAAACCTGGTTCACCAGTACAGGAGCACCTACCAGATCACTTCATTTACAACGAATCTTGCCTATGTTGAGAATGCCAGCGGCTTCAGCAACGCCCGCGACCTCCAGAATAACTTTATCCCGCAGCAGGAGATAAATGTTGTTACAGTAAATGAACAATTCAGTCCCATGATAAATGTGGATATGAACTGGAAGAACAGCCTTACAACGCGCTTTGAATGGAGGAAGTCAAGGACTGTCTCGTTAAACCTTACAAGCAACCAGATTGCCGATGCACGGATCAATGAGCTTATTATCGGGGCAGGGTACAGGTTTGACGATGTCCAGATGACAATAAGGACAGGAGGAGGCCAGAAGGTGTTGCGCAGCGACCTGAACCTTCGTCTGGACCTGTCGGTGCGCGATAACAAAACACTGGCCCGCAAGCTTATCGAGAATGTAAACCAGCCGGTTGTAGGGCAGAAGGTATTTTCAGTTGGCGCCACTGCCGACTATGTCCTCAGCGACAGGTTTAACCTTCAGATATTTGCCGACCATGCAATGAATAATCCTTTCGTTGCAAACACTTTCCCGACCTGGAATACAAACTTCGGCTTCAGCCTTAAGTTCACCCTGGTGCAGTGAGCAGTGTCAGGGCACATCTTTAAAAAGTGATGCAAGTCACTTTGAGGGTCGAAAAAAAAGCATACTTTTGGTCTGATCAAAGCACTATTTTTACGGGAAACTTAAATTGAAAAGAATATGAACGTTCCGGAAGGTTTATTTTACACAAAGGATCATGAATGGCTGAGAGTTGAAGGCGACATCGCTTTTGCAGGTGTTACGGATTTTGCCCAGGGCGAACTCGGCGACATTGTTTTTATTGAGATAGAGACAGTGGGTGAGACCCTCGCAAAGGAAGAAGTATTCGGTTCAATAGAGGCCGTTAAAACAGTGTCGGACATGTTTATGCCGGTTGGCGGTGAGGTTCTTGAAGTTAATCCTGAACTCGAGACAACGCCAGAGATCGTAAACAAGGATCCCTATGGCAGGGGCTGGATGGTAAAGATAAAGATCTCCGATATGTCAGAGATCAGTCAGCTGCTTTCTGCCGAACAGTATAAAGCCCTGTTATAGAGTCTTTTTGACTTCCACTTCCTGGTAGCCTTCCACGATGTCACCGACCTTAATGTCGTTGAAGTTATGGATGTTCAGTCCGCATTCATAGCCTCCGACAACTTCCCTGACATCATCCTTGAATCTTTTCAGCGATCCAAGGTCACCTGTGTAGATGACTATACCGTCGCGGATGATCCTGACCCTTGTGTTCCTCGTGATCTTTCCTTCCTTCACATAGCAGCCTGCAACAGTGCCGACTTTTGTGACCTTGAATATCTCACGGATCTCGAGTGTGGCCACGATCTCTTCTTTTACCTCAGGCGAGAGCATTCCCTCCATTGCTGAACGAATTTCCTCAATTGCATTGTAAATGATTGAGTAGAGCCTGATGTCGATCTCTTCCTTCTCGGCAAGCTTCCTCGCGCTCAGCGAGGGGCGTACCTGGAATCCCACGATGATGGCGTTTGAGGCTGCGGCAAGGAGGATATCCGATTCCGAGATCTGGCCAACGGCCTTGTGGATAATGTTGAGCTGAATTTCTTCAGTTGAGAGTTTTATGAGTGAGTCGCTTAGCGCTTCAACCGATCCGTCGACATCTCCCTTGACAATAATATTGAGTTCCTGGAAGTTGCCGATAGCGATCCTTCTTCCGATTTCATCAAGGGTAATGTGTTTCTGGGTACGCAGTCCCTGTTCCCTCTGAAGCTGGGCGCGCTTTGTGGCGATATCCTTGGCTTCGCGGTCGCTGTCCATGATATTGAACTTGTCGCCGGCCTGAGGAGCACCGTTCAGTCCGAGTATAAGAGCCGGCATTGCCGGGCCCACCTCGTCAATCTTAATGCCTCGTTCGTTGTACATGGCCTTGATATGGCCGTAGCAGCTGCCTGCAAGCATTATGTCGCCCACCCTGAGAGTGCCTGCCTTTACAAGCACTGTGGCCGTGAAGCCGCGCCCCTTGTCGAGCGACGATTCAATTATTGTGCCTATGGCGGGTTTTTCGGGATTGGCCTTAAGGTCGAGCATTTCGGCTTCAAGGAGAACCTTGTCGAGAAGCGTGTCGATATTTAGTCCTGTTTTCGCTGATATCTCCTGGGCCTGGTATTTTCCGCCCCAGTCCTCGACAAGATAATTCATGCCGGCAAGGGCTTCCTTTATCTTATCCGGGTTTGCGCTGGGCTTGTCAATCTTGTTAATTGCGAAAATAATCGGAACACCTGCTGCTGAGGCGTGGTTTATGGCTTCCCTTGTCTGGGGCATCACCCCGTCGTCGGCAGCAACCACAATTATAGCTATGTCAGTAATCTGGGCGCCTCGTGCACGCATGGCGGTGAAGGCCTCGTGACCCGGAGTGTCGAGGAAAGTTATCTGCCGGCCGTCCTTGAGGTTCACACCGTAGGCTCCAATGTGCTGTGTAATTCCGCCGGCTTCACCGGCTATTACGTTTGT
>JALOMK010000054.1 GCA_025455505.1 Bacteroidales bacterium | reverse complement strand
ATTCAGGTCCGAATTTTTCAAATATCCTGTCCCCGGTGATGTCGCCCATGTAAACTTCGATAAGTTCCTCGATATTATTGCCGGCAAGGAATCCGTTGCTTACAACCGACTGGTTGCCCGCGACTGCCGATATCTCCCAGCTCTCTCCCACAGGACCTGCTGCGCGGGTTTTCTTGTTATACTTCTCTGAAAGGGCAGTCCCGCCCCATATCTTTTCCTTGAGAACTGTCTCGAATTTTAATGGATATAGTTCTGACATCTGTTTATTCCGGCTTCTGCCTGCTTCAAACTTTTGTTAACTTTGTTTCCTGTATGCAAACTTAGGTATTTATGTTGACAGTAGGAATAGCAGGAGGCACAGGTTCGGGAAAAACAACGGTTGTGAATAAGGTAATGGAGGTTTTCCCGAATAACGAGGTAATAGTGATTCCGCAGGACTCTTATTACAGGGATAATTCAGGCATCCCTCTTGAGGAGAGGCAGAAGATCAACTTCGATCATCCCGATTCCGTTGAATGGCAGCTTCTTACAGACCACCTTATGAAGCTGCGCAGCGGGAGCACCATAGAGATGCCGGTTTATTCCTACCTGACATGCATAAGGGAGGCAGAGACAGTTACTGTAAAACCTGCCCGTGTTGTCCTGGTAGAAGGCATCCTGATTCTCACGGATCCTTTATTGCGTAGCATGCTCGACATTAAAGTATTTGTCGATGCTGATGCCGATGACAGGCTGGGAAGGGTTATACAAAGAGATATTGTTGAGAGGGGACGGTCTGTTATGAAAGTCCTTGAACGCTATCATGACACTGTAAAACCATCTCACCTCCAGTTTATCGAGCCTTCAAAGCGTTATGCCGACATAATTATTCCGGGGGGAGGGGAGAACCAGGTAGGGATCGAGGTACTTATTTCAATAATCGAGAAACATCTTTAGGCACCTTACCACCTCCTCCCTTGCATCGCTGTGTATCCAGTGGCCGGCGCCTTTGACCTCCACGAAATCAGCAGCAGGGAAGACTGACCTGATACCGTTGAAGTCCTCCTCCGGAAGGTAAGGTGACAATTCCCCCCTTAAGAATATCACCGGGAAACCCGACACCTGGCCGGAATACAGGGCAGGTGCCTGCAGCGGGCCTGCAATAATGCGAAGATTATCTGACAGTGCTTTTGCATTCAGTCTCCATCTGAAGCTGTTGTCGTCGCCTCGCTCGAGATTTTTCATTATGAAACCTCTCAGTTTTTCATCAGCGATAGTACGGGCGATAATTCCTTCTGCCTCCATTCTTGACCTTAGCTCTGCGGGATTGATGCCTGCGATTGCATCAAGGATTTCCCTGTGCTTCGTGAATTCTTTTTCAAGGCGTGCATTCTGCCTGAAAGGCGAAATATCAGCTACAAGAAGTCCGGATAAAAGTTCAGGCCACTTAATAGCAAAAGCTGCTGCGCATTTGCCTCCCATGCTGTGGCCCGCAAGAAAAAACTTGCCAATTTTCTCTGCTTTTACTAGTTCATGCAGGTCGCCGCACATATCGTCGTAGCCGTTACTGTCACTGTGTGGTGATAGTCCGTGATTTCTTAGGTCAGGGAGGTAAACAGTAAATGAATTGCTCAGATCCCTGGCTACAGATACCCAGTTTCCGGAGGAACCAAAGAGTCCGTGCAGAATTACAAGTACAGGGCCTTTCCCGTACTTTCTGAAAAATAGTTTCATCCTGTCCTTATCGGGAGAGTTGCCGTTTATAGAGTTGTATAGTGTTTTCAAGTCCCAGGTACAGGGCATCGGAGATGAGGGCATGACCAATTGAGACCTCATCTATGAAGGGGATATTCTCATGCAGGAATCTCAGGTTGTCGAGGTTAAGGTCATGACCTGCATTTATACCCAGTCCCAGCGAGCGGGCAAGCTCCGCAGCCCTGACGAAGGGTGCCACTGCCGAGGGAGCGTCAGTGCTGAATGAACTTGCATAGGGTTCGGTATAAAGTTCAATCCTGTCAGTTCCTGAGAGAGCGGCATTTTCAATATCTGTTGCCGAAGTGCCTACAAACAGGGAGGTCCTGATGCCGTTTTTCCGGAATTCCCCGACGATCTCTGTAAGGAAAGCCCTGTACCTCCCGGTGTCCCATCCCGCGTTTGATGTAATTGCGTCATGGGCATCAGGTACCAGGGTCACCTGGTGTGGCTTAACCGAAAGGACAAGCGCAATGAATTCAGCCGAGGGGTATCCTTCAATGTTGAATTCGGTTTTAATTATTGGCTTGATCTCCAGAACATCGCTGTACCTGATATGCCTCTGATCGGGTCTCGGGTGCACTGTAATTCCGTCGGCACCAAAGACCTGGCAGTTTATTGCTGCATTCAGAACATTCGGGACATTCCCTCCCCTTGCATTTCTTATTGTTGCTATCTTGTTAATATTTACACTTAACTTTGTCATTGGGACGATTGTAGTTAAACAGACAAACCTATTGGCCTGTAAAATTACAACAAGCGGAAGTTTTTTTGTTATTTTAGAAGAAAATATAATTGAAGATGGTCGCCAGGGATTTAATATCAGAAGTAATACCATCGCTTAAGACCTCAGATCTCGGGCAAACTGCCCTGAACTGGATGGAGATATTCAGGATTTCGCACCTGCCAATTGTAAATAACCAGGATTTTCTCGGGCTTATTTCCGATACCGACATTTACGATATGAACCAGCCTGAGGAAGCGGTTGGCAATCATGCCCTGGCTCTTATCAAACCATATGTATTTGACGATCAGCATATTTTCGAAGTGATCGGTATCGCTGCAAAACTCAAGCTGACAGTGGTGCCGGTGCTTGATCACAACAGTCATTTCAAGGGAGTTATTACTGTAAATGACCTGATTAAGAAAATTGCCGGCATATCTTCGATGGACCAGCCCGGGGGGCTCATTGTACTCGAGATGACAGACAGGGATTACTCCCTTTCGCAGATTGCCCAGATAATTGAATCAAACAATGTCAGGGTTCTGAGCATGTATATTACATCGCCTGCAGACTCAACGAAGCTTGAAGTAACTCTTAAAGTGAATTCAAATGATCTCGTATCGGTGATACGAACTTTTGAAAGATACAATTATGACGTGAAATCATGGATTGCCAGCGACGATGCGATGGATCGCTTTTATTCCGAACGTTTTGATCTTCTGATGAAATACCTTAATATGTAAGCAGGATGCTTGAGCGAGTAGCAATTTACAGCAAGGGAAGCAGCCCCAAGACCAGGGATGCTGTATCGGGTCTTGTTAGGGACTTCTGCGGTCTTGGAGTTAAGATGCAGATCTACCAGCCTTCAGGTGATCCTGTTTTATGTCCCGGGGGGGAGCTTATCGAACGCTTCAGCGACCTCGGTTCAATCTCGGGTCTGCCCCAGCTCGTAATCAGCGTGGGGGGCGACGGGACCTTTCTTGAGACTGCCATGAAGGTTAAAGACCTGGGAATCCCTGTTGCAGGCATCAATACAGGCAGGATGGGTTTCCTTGCAAACATCTCTGAAGATGAAATTAAAAAAGCAGCAGAGATGCTCTGTTCCGGGGAATACGTTGTAATGGCAAGGACGATGCTCGATATCCTGAAACCGGCGGGCCTTTTTGAAGGCAATGCCTGTTCTGCCCTTAATGAGGTAACAATACAGAAAGCCGACCTGAGCATGATAACAGTAAATGTCAGCGTTAACGGGGATCACCTTAATACTTATTGGTGCGACGGGCTTATAATTTCAACCGCCACCGGTTCTACCGCATATAATCTTAGTGCAGGCGGACCTATCCTTACTCCCGGGGATGAGAGTATAATCATTTCGCCACTGGCTCCTCACAACCTTAATATCAGGCCTATACTCCTGTCGGGCAACAGCCGTCTCAGGTTGGCTGCTGAGGGAAGAAGCAAAGAATTCATGGTTACATGCGATTTCAGGTCAGCGAAGGTATCTTTCAGCGAGGAGGTTGAGATACAGGCTTCTCCCGTTAAGCTCCAGACTGTAATGCTAAATGACAGAGATTTTTACAGCACTCTCAGAAACAAGCTTATGTGGGGAGCAGACAGACGGAACTGAACTTTTTTCGAATGAAATGCAACCAAAATAAAAATCCTGCAGTCAATTTTGTGTGCGAAACTTGTTAGACAATCAATTAGATTACTATATTTGTGACAGTTATAAAAAAGGCATCTTTATGAAACGGTCGCTGTTACTGATGTTTATTATATTAGTCGTGACCCAGTTGTCATACGGCCAGCTTTGGAAGAGCAAGAGGTGGTATCTGACTGGAGCAGCTGGTCCCTCTTTCTTTTTTGGTGATGTCGGAGGCTACTCCCAGTCCATCAACATATTGGGCTTCAAGGATCTGACTTTTCTTCAGACGCGTTTCAATGTTAATGCCAATGTCAAGTTCCGCTTTATGCAGGACATCAACGGAAGGGTGAGTTTCACGTATGGAATGCTTCATGCCACTGATGAGCGGGGTTCGAACCAGGAAAGAGGTTTTGAGGCAACAATGAATTTCTTCGAACCTGTACTCATGGGAGAGTATTATTTCATAAAGAACAGAACGGAGCGAAGCTGGCTCTTCATCAAGAGGCGCAATTCAACAATCGGATCATTCTTTAAAGCTCTTGATTTTTACTTTCTTACAGGTATCGGAGGGATAAGCTATTCAATTAAACCCAATGATGCTCTTGCTGCAACGAACCCCGATCTCAAGGGCTTTGCTCCCGTAATCCCGTTCGGAGTGGGATCGAGCATAATCCTGACACCGGAAATCGATCTGGGTTTTGAGGTTGCAGCCAGATATGCTTTCACTGACTATCTCGATGGTTACACATCACAATATTCCAACTCAAACGACGTTTATTATTTTATGAATTTCACTTTTACTTACAAGCTGAAGACTTCATCGAGAGGATGGCCGTCATTCAGATGAAAATGAGTTGGAACCGCACTTAATGAGACTTGTTTCATTCTTATTTCTTTTAATTCTTATGCCTGCCTGTGTCTATGGTCAGCGAAAGGGCGATTTCGGACTTATGGGAGGGGTGACATCCTATTTTGGTGACATCAACACAGGAAAGTTACTGTACTCCCCCAACCCCGCAGGAGGGCTTTTTTACAGGTACAACTTCCATCCCCGGCATTCACTCAGGTTAAGCATGCTGGCTGGCAGCATTGATGGGTCTGACCTCGATTTCAGCAACGATTTCCAGCAGACAAGGGCAGCGTCGTTCTCAGCACCTGTCGGAGAAGCCGCCCTGCAATTTGAGTTTAACTTCCTTCCCTATTCAACCCAGGGAAAGAAATGGAACTATTCTCCCTATATTGCCGCCGGCGCTGCCGTTGCATATTCAGGTTACGACGGAACAGTGGTGCCCGCAATACCCCTGACTCTCGGCTTTAAGATCAACATAAGAAAAAATATAGGCCTGGAAGCCGAATATGGAGTTCGTAAGACTTTTTATGATAACTTTGACGGCCTTACTGACAGAGTTGCCCCGGAAGATGTCGGCTGGGTCAACAACAATGACTGGTATACTTTTACCGGAATTGCTGTTACATGGAGGTTTTACAACAAATCTGCCGGATGTCCGGCTTATGGAGAAGAAATGGGAAGTAAGCGCTGACTTGATTTATGGCATCGTTGGAGAATATTAAAGCCGGGATACTGCCTTCACATGTGGCAGTCATAATGGACGGCAACGGAAGATGGGCAAAACAGAGGGGACTCGACAGGGTTTTCGGTCACCAGGCGGGAGTTGAAGCGCTCAGGAAAGTTGTTGAGGCAGCTTCCGAGGCAGGGATTGGTCACCTGACACTCTATGCTTTTTCAACTGAAAACTGGGGAAGACCCGACGATGAAGTTGCCGCACTCATGGGACTCATGGTTCAGTCGCTTAATAACGAGACAGAAACCCTTCTCAGGAATAACATTTCACTAAGGGTGATCGGAGATATTGACAGACTGGATGAAGGCCTGAGGCATAAGCTGGTAGAAACTATAAGGCTCACATCGGTCAGCTCCGGGTTAAAACTTATTATTGCACTGAGTTACAGCTCAAGGTGGGAGATTACAGAAGCTGCCAGGCTCATCGCACGCGATGCATCGGCAGGTAAAATTAACGCCGGATCACTTACCCCGGCTGATTTTGAGAAATACCTGTCAACCGACGGCATTCCTGACCCTGAGCTGCTTATCAGAACTAGCGGTGAACAAAGGATCAGCAATTTCCTTCTCTGGCAGCTGGCTTATACCGAATTATTCTTTACCTCAAAACTTTGGCCTGATTTTGGTAAAGAAGATTTTTATGATGCAATTTCTGATTTTCAGAAGAGGGAGAGACGCTTCGGGAAAACAAGTGAACAGATATCGGATAAATGAAATAGAGATGGGGAGTGGAAAGTACAGGTATTTTCTTTTTGTTTTGCTGCTGAATATAATCGGTTCGTCACTTCCTGCTCAGGAGAAACTTGAGATTGCTGATTTTTCACGTGTCCGCGATTATAAAGTGGGAGGAGTTTCAGTATCAGGAGTCAGGTACCTCGATACCAACGCCCTTATAAGCATTTCAGGTCTCAGGGTAGGACAGGAAATATCAATCCCGGGCGATGAAGTCAAGACTGCAGTCCAGAAACTCTGGCAGCAGGGCCTGTTTTCCGATGTAAGGATTTCTATAATAAGAACAGTTGCCGACTCTGTTTTCCTCGATATTGAACTGCAGGAAAGACCAAGGATCTCATCTGTCAAATTCAACGGGCTTAAGAAAGCCGAGATCCAGGATATAAACGAAAAAATTAACCTTCCTGTCGGTTCCCAGATCACTGCATTCCTTCTGAGTACATCGAAAAAAATAATTATCGACCATTTTGTTGAAAAGGGCTTTCTGAACACGGAAGTCAACTTCATTCAGAAGGACGATCCTGATCTGCCGAACAATATTATACTTTCTGTCAATGTTGAGAAGAATGAGAAAGTTAAAATTGGCGAGATCACTTTCACAGGGAATGAATATTTCGAGGATTCGAAACTGAGGAGAAAAATGAAGGGGACAAAAGTCAAAAATGCTAATTTCTTCAGGGCTTCGAAGTATATCTCCGAAAAGTATGATGAGGACAAGGATGTCCTGACAACGTTTTATAACGACAACGGCTTCAAGGATTTTGCTATATTGAGTGATTCACTCTATAAGATTTCAGATGACAGGGTCGGCCTCAGGATAAAAGTCGAAGAGGGAGACCAGTACTTCCTCCGTGATGTTCAATGGGTAGGCAACAGCGTTTACAGGAAAGAGGATCTTAACAGGGTATTCAATGTAGAAAAGGGGACAGTCTATAACCAGTCGCTTATACTCGACAGGCTCAACGGGCTTGCCGGTGCACAGGATGCCGTAAGCAATCTTTACCAGGATAACGGGTATCTCTTTTCGCGCCTCACCCCGGTTGAAGCAAAAGTCGAGAATGACTCCGTTGACCTTGAGATCCGCATATATGAGGGTGATCAGGCTTACCTTAACAATGTGATTATCGAAGGTAATACAAGGACAAATGAACATGTTGCCCGTCGTGAACTTTACACAATGCCCGGTGATCTTTTCAGCAAGACTAACATAATGCGGTCGATACGCCAGCTTGGTGTCCTCGGACATTTCGACCCGGAAAAGATTCAGCCGACTCCAATCCCTGACATAGCAAACGGCACGGTAGACCTTCTTTATAAACTCGAGGAAAGGGCCAATGACCAGTTCGAGGTATCGGGCGGCTGGGGAGCAGGGATGCTTGTCGGAACCGTTGGGGTGAGGTTCAATAACTTCGCAATGCGCAATTTCTTCAAGCCGAAGGAATGGAAGCCCTATCCATCCGGGGACGGGCAGTCGCTAAGCATCCGCGCCCAGTCAAACGGGCGGGTTTACTCTTCCCTTAACGTTTCATTTGTCGAACCATGGCTTGGAGGAAAGAATCCGAATACATTCTCAGTTTCATTCTTCAGGTCCCTGATGACGAACGGGAAAAAAAGGTCTGACGATGGGTACCAGTCTATGATAATCGACGGAGCAACAGTCGGACTTGGAAAGCGACTTGCATGGCCCGACGACTTCTTTTCGCTCTATGGCGAGACGAGTTACCAGAGATATTTCCTGAAGGACTATAATGTATACAGCTTCCTTTTCGACAACGGTACATCAAACATGTTCAGCATCCTTGGGCGCCTTACAAGATTTTCAACGAGCCCGAACCTGATATACCCGAAAAGCGGGTCTTCATTTACATTCTCGGTTCAGCTGACACCTCCGTATTCGCTCATAAGCGGCAAAAACATGGTTGGAGTTTCAGATGCAGAAAAATACAAGTGGATTGAGTTTCATAAGTGGATATTCAAGTCGGACTACTATTTCCCCCTGACAAAGGATGAGAAACTTGTTGTGAATGCCCGTTTTGCATTCGGGTACCTGGGCTATTACAACAAAGACATCGGGCCCTCTCCGTTCGAGAACTTCTATGTGGGGGGTGACGGTATGACGGGTTACAGTTTTTACGGGCGCGAGGTAATAGCCCTCAGAGGTTATACAAATGGGTCGCTTACTCCGAATAAACCCGGAAGTGCTGCTCCTTCCGGAAACGTATATTCAAAAATTACGTTCGAGTTGCGATACCCCATTTCCCTCAATCCGCAGGCAACAATCTACGGGCTTACATTCCTCGAATCGGGAAGGGCCTGGTACGAACTGTCAGAATATAACCCGTTTAAAATGAACAGGTCAGCAGGCGTGGGCCTGAGGGCGAATCTTCCAATGTTCGGCCTGCTCGGTATCGACTGGGCTTACGGATTTGATGAGGTCCCGAACCCGGCGCAGTATCCGAACGCAAATCATTCACAATTCCATTTTGTTATCGGACAGCAGTTTTAATCATTAAAAAAGTAAGACGCTATGAAAAGGATAGGATTGTTTTTAGGGATTCTGGTATTTGCTTCGTCAATTGCTGTTGCTCAGAAATATGCTTTCGTTGACAGCGAATACATCAGAAAGAACATACCTGCATTCAATGCAGCGCAGGAGCAGCTCGACAAGCTTTCAAAACAGTGGGAGAAAGAGGTTGCTGACGGTTATGCCGTTGTTGAACAGATGTATAAGACCTACCAGACAGAAGCCGTGCTCCTGTCACAGGACATGAAGGCAAAACGAGAGGAGGCAATTATTGCAAAGGAGAAACAGATGAAAGATCTTCAGAACAAGTATTTCGGAATGGAGGGTGATCTTTTCAAGAAAAGGGAAGAACTTGTCAAGCCAATTCAGGATGAGATTTTAAAAGCTATCAAGGAAATGGCTGTTGAGGGAGGATATGCCGTTATTTTCGACACGGCAGCAGGTGGAAACATACTGTTTGCGAACCCCAAATTTGACCTCAGCGACCAGGTGTTGCAGAAACTCGGACACCCACCGATCCGAA
>JALOMK010000053.1 GCA_025455505.1 Bacteroidales bacterium | reverse complement strand
TGCTTTAACAAAAGTGTGCAAATATAAATATTATTTTACTTAAAAAACAATAGCATTTTTTAAGATTTTAAATAACTCATACCTGCCACTTAATCTCTTCAGCATCAAACTCTAAGCCAATTTTCCTGGAAAGCACAAATAAATAATCCGATAACCTGTTGAGTAATTTTTGAACAATTGCCGGGCTCACCTCCTTCTCATTCAGCCGAAGCACTGCCCTCTCCGCTCTTCTGCAGACGCATCTGGCTATATGACAATATGATACCACGGTACTTCCTCCCGGGAGAATAAAATTTCTCAGAGGCGGGAGGCTTTCCTCCATCGCATCTATCTCCTTTTCGAGCACCGAAAGGCAGGCAGCATCAACCTCGCATGCCCTGCTCCCGGGGTTAGAACTGTCATGAGCGAGCAGCGCGGCACAGCGCATAAGCTGATCCTGAATGTATACAAGAATTTCCTTCCTCGATTTGTTCTCGGCTGAACTTCGGAGAAGCCCTATCCAGGCTATCAGCTCATCTACCGAACCATAGGCTTCCACCCTGAGGGAGTGCTTCGGAACCCTCCTGCCCCCGGACAGTGATGTTGTTCCGTCATCACCGGTGAGTGTATAGATTTTCATGTCAGTGCCGACTTGGCCGGCCTGTATCTTTCATTGACGTAGTCCTGCGAGATCTCGCCGTCGAAGAGCCTTATGATGCGGGCAGCATGCCGTGCAATGTCCTCCTCGTGCGTAACAACAATCACAGTGTTGCCCTTGCTGTGGATGTCATCGAGAAGACCCATGATGTCGATTGAAGTCTTGCTGTCGAGGTTTCCTGTAGGTTCATCTGCAAGTATTATCGATGGCTTGTTGACAAGCGCCCTTGCGATTGCGACGCGCTGGCGCTGGCCTCCCGAAAGTTCATTGGGCTTGTGGGTCATCCTGTCCGCAAGGCCAACCTGCTCAAGCGTTTCAATTGCATGCTTTTCCCTGTCGATTTTGGGGACGCCTGCATAAATCAAAGGCAGCGTGACATTTTCGAGGGCGGTATAGCGCGGAAGAAGATTGAATGTCTGAAATACGAAACCTATCTCCTTGTTCCTGATCTCGGCAAGATAATCGTCCTCCATCTTGCTGACGTCTGTCCCGTTAAGGATATATTTGCCGCTGGTAGGGGTGTCGAGACAGCCGAGAAGGTTCATCAGTGTCGATTTTCCGGAACCTGAGGGACCCATTATGGCCACATACTCATTTCTCCTGATATCTACCGAAACCGATCTCAATGCCCTTACAATTACAGATCCTATCTGGTAGTTCTTTACAATATCCTGGATCTCAATTACTTTCTCCATGCGCTCTGATTTTTGAATTTTCGAAATTAGGTTAAAATTGTCAATTATTGCACTTATGCATCATTAAATTTTGTTAATACCTCACAACATAGTTCCCTTTTGTGACCTCTTTCCTGAAGAATACAAGACCCATCCTGAAAATATCCACAGTCACAGTAACGTCTTCCCTCATCCCTATCTCCTTCCATGCCCGTCCCATTTCAGCATTCATATGGATATCGTCGATGATTACTACAGTCTCATTTCCTGCTTCTTTTGCTATAAGGTCAAAATAGGCAAGGAGCCTTTCAGGCCTGTGATCACCGTCGATGAATACAAGTCCGGGCACTGCTTTTGCAAGTGCTGCGGGAAGGTATTCTTCGAAGGAACCGGCAGCTATTGAAATATTCGCGATACCGGCATTACTGAAATTTTCAGCAGCCACACGGGCAATTTCCTCAC
This sequence comes from Bacteroidales bacterium, assembly GCA_025455505.1. Lineage (GTDB taxonomy): Bacteria > Bacteroidota > Bacteroidia > Bacteroidales > VadinHA17 > LD21. The sequence goes on along the minus strand of JALOMK010000053.1, from coordinate 7,715 downwards.
TGCCCTCGATAGTCAGTATGCTGCAGGGCTTTTCGCATAAAGCCATATACATTGTGCTGATCCCTGCTGATGTACCCATTTCGACTATATATCCGTTTCCAAACTCTGCAGCCATTGCTGAAAGCAGCCTGCCATACCTCGCAGTTACAGGCGATGTCCTTGCAATGTCCGATATACGTCGCCTGCCGTACTTTCTTCCTCCTGAACCGGAACCAAGATCGTTTACTTCGATCCATCTCCTGTCATTCAGCATCCGCTTCCTTGCATTTTCCACTTTACAGACAATGGTTGCAGCGGTTTTATTCCTGAATACAGATGAAACAAGCCTGAATACAAAGGGACTGTGAATCCCATGGCCCCGTGAATGACCGGATAAGGTCCTGTAGACCAAGTACCTGGATATTGCATAGAAATTCATCCGGACTGCTGACTTATGTTAGGCAGGGATGTCAAAAATAGTTAATTTCGGATAATATTTTATTCGCGTTTTCTCCGGCGGGAGGCCTTATAAACTAAAAAAGCGATCGCCCCGTCACTTAAAGGGAGAATCCGTGATGTAATAAATTATCTGATGACTGTCAGGGAATATCTTGATACAAGCATAACCTACCTTTCGGGTGTCGGGCCAAAGAGGGCTGAGCTTCTTTACAGTGAGGCGGGCATCAGCACCTTCCGCGACCTGCTTTATTATTTTCCCTTCAAGTACATCGACCGCACGAAGTTCTATAAAGTAAGCGAACTCGACCCGGAGCTGCCCTACATACAGGTCAGGGGAAAGATAAAGGGATTCTCAACAGAGGGACACGGCAGTGCAAGGAGGCTGGTGGCGGAATTCCATGACGAAACCGGAAGCATGAAGCTTGTATGGTTCAAGGGTATTAAATGGATAACCGGCAGCTACACCCCCGGGGTGGAATACATAGTGTTCGGGAAGCCTGGAGTTTTCGGAGGCGTAATTAATATTATTCATCCAGAGCTGGAAGAAGCAGGGAAGGCGGCTGAACGGATTAACTCAGCCCTTCAGGCCCAGTATTCGACAACAGAAAAACTTAAGAACCAGTTTATTACGTCTAAAACAATAAGCAAGCTCATAGGCACCCTCCTGAAACAGATGAAGGAGAGGATTCCAGAAACCCTGCCCTCGTGGATGCTTGTACAATACGGGCTGACGGACCTGCATGATTCAATACACAAGATACATTTTCCCTCAGCCCCTGCCGAACTCGAAAAAGCAAGATACAGGCTTAAATTCGAGGAGCTGTTTTACATACAGCTGAATCTTCTTCGTTTCAAAACCAACAGGACACTTAAAAACAAAGGTTTCGTTTTTTCAACTGTTGGCGAATCCTTCAATAACTTTTATCATAACAATCTCCCTTTCAGCCTCACCGGGGCGCAGAAAAGGGTGATGAAGGAAATCAGGAAGGACCTTGGCTCGGGAAAACAGATGAACCGCCTGCTCCAGGGCGATGTGGGAAGCGGCAAGACCCTTGTAGCCCTTATGAGCATGCTGATCGCGATCGATAACGGATACCAGGCCTGCATAATGGCCCCTACCGAGATACTCGCCTCCCAGCATTATGATACAATAATGAAAATGCTGAAGGGACTCGGGATTAGCGTCCGGCTCCTTACAGGTTCTTCCAAAACCCGCTCACGCAAGGCAACGGCAGAGGCCCTTATGGACAGCTCCCTGAATATCCTGATCGGCACTCATGCACTGCTCGAGGATAATGTGAAGTTTAGCAACCTGGGCCTTGTTATTATCGATGAGCAGCATAGGTTCGGTGTGGCACAAAGAGCCAGGCTCTGGCAGAAAAACATCCATCCCCCGCATGTACTCGTGATGACGGCAACACCTATTCCGCGTACACTTGCAATGACACTTTATGGCGATCTTGATGTGTCTGTAATCGACGAGCTTCCACCCGGCAGGGTGCCCGTAAAAACTATGCATTACAGGTATTCCGAGATAAACAAGGTATTCGGGTTCATGCGAAGCCAGATCCGGGAAGGAAGACAGATATTCGTTGTCTACCCTCTTATAAAGGAATCCGAGACAATGGATTACAAGGACCTGGAAGACGGCTGGGACACAATCTCCCGGTCCTTCCCGGCACCGGAGTACTGCATAAGCGTTGTGCACGGCCGGATGACACCGTCAGATAAGGAATCGTCGATGAAACTCTTCAAGGACGGGCATGCACATATCCTGATAGCAACAACCGTGATAGAAGTTGGGGTCGACATACCGAATGCAACTGTAATGGTAATTGAAAGCGCCGAAAGGTTCGGTCTTTCACAGCTTCACCAGCTCCGGGGAAGGGTCGGCAGGGGCGCCTCACAGTCGTACTGCATTCTCATGACTTCCGATAAGCTTTCAAAGGAGGCAATGACAAGACTTGATGTAATGGTAAGGTCCAATGACGGGTTTGAAATCGCCGAAACCGACCTGCAGCTCAGGGGGCCCGGCGACATTGAAGGCACACAGCAAAGCGGCATTCCTTTCGACCTTAAGATATCGAACCTTGCAAGGGACGGCCAGATCATAGAATATGTAAGAAACATTGCGGAAAATATACTCTCGGCCGATCCTCTTCTTGAAAACGAAAATAATGCCGTCCTGCGCATCGAAATGAAAAGGCTTTTCTCTCAGCAGCAGTCCTGGAGCAGCATCAGCTGAATGCTTATTTATAATCAGAATAAATAAGCCGGACAGGTCAAAATATGATAAAAAACAGTGTCCAGGTCTCCTGATATTTTAAATTTGTCAACTGTTTTTTTAAGCGGTAAATGAGCAAGCAGGGCGCTTCTGCCACTATAAGCCATGAGGGTATTGTTGAAAAAGCCGACGACAGGTCGGTTACGGTCACAATATCAGCATCACCGGCCTGCTCCGGCTGTCATGCCGAATCGAGCTGCTCCCTTGCAGGAAAGACTAACAAGAGCGTGACTGTAAGAGGCAGATTTGATTTAAAAGCGGGCGACAGGGTCGAGATTATTATGAACCAGTCCCTTGGTTTCCTTGCAGTGTTGCTGGGTTACGTAGTGCCGGGAATTACAATAATCTGCACCCTTATAATACTGCTCGTCGCCGGTGCCGGTGAACTGACGGCAGGACTGGCAGCCTTTGCGGCAGGAATTGTTTATTTTCTCCTGCTCATGGCCTTCAGAAACAGGATAAATGAAAAATTCGAATTCTCTATAAAACCTAAGGAATGAATTCAACAGTTCTTCTTACAATAATAAGCCTGGGGATGCTGGCAGCAATTGCTGCGGTGATCCTGTACTTCGTGGCCCGGAAGTTCAGGGTATATGAAGATCCAAGGATCGACCAGGTGCAGGAAATACTGCCGGCCGCAAACTGCGGGGGCTGCGGTTTTGCAGGATGCAGGAACTTTGCCGAGGCGCTTGTGGCAGCCGAATCGTTCGAAGGCCTTAACTGCCCGGTCGGCGGGGCAGAAACAATGAATAATGCAGCCGCAATACTCGGGAAAGTGGCAGCTGCCGCCGACCCCACGGTGGCTGTCCTGAAATGCAACGGCGCTCCTGCCAGCAGACCGAAGACTTCCCGCTATGACGGTCCGTCTGATTGCAGGATAGCACACAGCCTTTATCTGGGTGAGTCGGACTGCAGCTACGGCTGCCTTGGAAACGGCGACTGCGTGAGGGCATGCAAATTCGGTGCAATGTACATGGACAAGGCAACTGAACTGCCTGTGATAATTGACGATAAGTGCGTTTCATGCGGCGCCTGCGTAAAAGCCTGCCCGCGATCGCTCATAGAACTCCGGAAGAGGGCTAAAAAAGACAGGAAGATATATGTCGCATGCTCAAACTGCGACAAAGGCGCCGTAGCAAGGAGAGCCTGCAAGGTTGCCTGCATAGCCTGCGGGAAATGCGTGAAGGTCTGTGAATTCGATGCGATAAAGATAGAGAACAACCTTGCCTATATAGATGCCGCGAAGTGTACCTTCTGCAGGAAGTGCGTAACTGAATGCCCCACCGATGCGATACTCGAGATTAATTTCCCGCCCCGGAAGGTAAAGCCGGAGCCCCAGGCAGAGCCTGCAACAAACTGATTTGTGAACTGAAACCAACATAAGACAGAAAACGTGTTAAAGACATTTCCGCTTGGAGGGATACATCCTCCGGAGAACAAGCTGACGGCAGGCAAAGCCATCGAAACGGCGGGTATACCTGCAAGCGTTTCGATCCCCCTGTCGCAGCATATAGGAGCACCGGCCGTGGCGCTCGTGAAAAAAGGAGATACAGTAAGAACCGGGCAGAAGATTGCAGAAAGCAAGGGCTTCATTTCTGCCTGCATTCATTCGCCCGTGTCGGGAAAGGTCAACAGAACAGACAGCCTCATCGACACCAGCGGTTACAGGCAGGAGATGATAGTAATTGACACTGAAGGCGACGAGTGGGATGAGTCGATAGACAGGAGTCCCGGTATAAAAAGGGAAATCACCGCCGCACCGGCCGAAATAATTAAAAAATGCCATGAAGCCGGGATTGTAGGCATGGGGGGCGCAACTTTCCCCTCGCATGTGAAGCTTTCGGTTCCTGACGGCAAGAAGTGCGAAGTACTTATAATAAACGGGGTAGAGTGTGAGCCCTGGCTGACTTCCGACCACAGGCTTATGCTCGAAAAGGGAGAGGAAATCCTCGTCGGAATATCGATTATGATGAAGGCATTGAACGTGACTTCAGCGATGGTGGGAATTGAAAATAACAAGACAGATGCAATTGACCGCATGGGCACTCTTGCCCGCTCTTTCAGCGGAATTTCGGTGCATGCCCTGAAGGTGAAATACCCGCAGGGAGCCGAGAAACAACTTATAAAAGCGCTTATAAACAGGGAAGTGCCTTCGGGAAGGCTGCCGGTTGATGTCGGGGCTGTGGTTCACAATGTGGGCACAGCATTCGCAGTATATGAGGCCGTGCAGAAGAACAAGCCGCTTTTCGAAAGAGTAGTCACTGTTACAGGGAAATCGCTGGCGCGGCCTGGTAACTTTCTTGCAAGGACAGGCACCCCGGTGAGCATGCTCATTGAAGCTGCGGGAGGACTGCCGGGCGATACGGGAAAGATAATAAACGGTGGCCCGATGATGGGAAAAGCCCTTACCGGCACCTCGGTTCCTGTAGTAAAGGGAACTTCGGGAATAATAGTTATACCTGCAGCCGATGCGGAACGATCCCCTGCAGGTCCCTGCATAAGGTGTGCAAAATGTGTGACGGGCTGTCCCATGAACCTCGAACCCTTCCTCCTGATGTCGCTCTCGGCAGCAGGACACGTTGAGAGAGCCGGCAGCAATAAGATCGCAGACTGCATGGAATGCGGCTCCTGCAGTTACATATGCCCGGCCCGCAGGCCCCTGCTCGATTATATAAGGCTTGGCAAGGGCTCGTATATTAAGTTATTAAGGGAGAGAAAGCTAAAGAACTAAGTAACAGACAATAAAAAATGACCAGCATACTTAATGTTTCACCATCGCCGCATGTGCATGGTACAGAGACTACCCGGAAACTGATGTTCGGGGTGGTTATCGCGCTGCTGCCCGCCCTGTTTGCATCGGTGTTCTTCTTCGGCACCGGGGCGATAATTGTTACAGCAACTTCAGTGGCCGCCTGCGTCCTGTTCGAATATCTGATCCAGCGCTTCATGCTCAGAAAGGAGGTCTCAATAACAGACGGGTCTGCAATCGTCACAGGGCTGCTACTCGCTTTCAACCTGCCTTCAAACACCCCGCTCTTCATCATTGTAACCGGAGCCTTCGTTGCAATCGCTGTCGCCAAGATGACCTTCGGCGGACTTGGTAACAATCCATTCAACCCGGCTCTCGTGGGCAGGGTTTTCCTTCTGATATCATTCCCCGTACAGATGACAAGCTGGCCGGTGCCTGCGGGTTTCGCAACGGGCTATACAGATGCAGTGACGGGAGCAACTCCCCTTGCTGTAATAAAGGAAGGCATCAAGAACGGGGAGAGCCTTTCCGCACTCATGGCAAAAGTACCCGGCACTGTTGACCTGCTGATTGGAAAAATGGGAGGCTCCATGGGCGAAATATCAGCACTTGCCCTGCTCGCGGGCTTCGCATATATGCTCTGGAAGAAGATAATAACCTGGCACATACCCGTTTCAGTGCTTGGGTCAATAGCAGTCTTCACTTCAGTTCTCTGGCTTATAAATCCTGATATCTACGCTCCTCCCCTCTTCCACCTTCTTGCAGGGGGGGTAATGATAGGTGCAATTTTCATGGCAACCGACTATGTAACTTCACCTATGAACCCCAGGGCAATGATAATCTACGGCATCGGCATCGGAGTGCTTACAGTTATAATAAGAGTGTGGGGCGCCTATCCTGAAGGAGTTTCCTTTGCAATCCTGATAATGAATGCATTTGTACCGCTTATGAACACATACATAAAACCCAGAAGATTCGGGGAGGAACTTAAAAATGGCTAAAACTGAATCTACTTTCAGGAACATGCTCCTGTCGCTCTCACTCATTTCACTGGGAGCGGCAGCCTGTCTTGGCTTTGTATACCAGGTGACAAAGGAGCCAATTGAAGCTGCCAACCTGAATAAAAAGCTCATGGCCATAAAACAGGTAGTCCCGGAATTCAATAACAATCCCTTCGAGGACATGTACAGGCTGGCAACGCCCGAAGGTGACAGCCTCGATATTTATCCTGCCAGGAAGGACAGTGTAGTTGTGGGGTATGCGGTCAACACTTTTACAAACAAGGGTTTCAGCGGTTATATAGGGCTCATGACAGGCTTTGGTCCGGATGGCGCAATAATCAATATAACTGTCCTTGAACACAAGGAGACACCAGGGCTCGGCACAAAAATGACGGACCCTTCCTTCAAGGACCAGTTCATGGGAAAGAACCCTGCAGATTTCAGGCTTAAAGTAAAAAAAGACGGGGGGCCGGTGGATGCCATCACTGCCGCCACGATAAGCTCCAGGGCTTTCTGCGATGCAGTTGAGAGAGCGTATTTAACTTTGAACAAAGGAGGTGACAAATGAGCCAGATGAAGAATTTCACAAAAGGATTTATAAGGGAAAACCCGATTCTTGTCCTTGTCCTTGGGGCCTGTCCCACTCTTGCAACTACATCCTCCTCGCTAAACGGCCTTGGCATGGGCATAGCAACAACTGCGGTCCTGATAGGTTCCAATGTTGTAATATCGTTGCTGTCAGGCGTCATCCCCGACAAGGTAAGGATTCCTGCCTTTGTTGTTATAATCGCATCGTTTGTCACAGTGGTCGACCTCCTTATGCAGGCCTTTGTGCCGGGGCTGTATGAGAAACTTGGCATTTTCATACCCCTGATCGTGGTAAACTGCATAGTGCTGGGACGCGCCGAGGCTTATGCAAGCAAAAACGGGGTGCTGTCATCTTTTATTGACGGGGCCGGGATGGGACTGGGCTTCACATTTGCTCTCGGGATCCTTGGCGCGCTCCGTGAAATTCTCGGCAGCGGTGCAATATTCGGCTACAAATTCATCGGGGGCGACGGCATCCTTGTTTTCATCCTTGCTCCCGGAGCCTTCATAGCCCTCGGCTACATGATTGCACTTGTCAATAAACTTAAGAAAAACTGAGAGCCATGGAATACATTCTGATTATCATATCGGCAGTTTTTATAAATAATGTTGTTCTCGCTCAGTTCCTCGGTATCTGTCCCTTCCTGGGTGTGTC
>JALOMK010000337.1 GCA_025455505.1 Bacteroidales bacterium | reverse complement strand
TCGAACTTCCTCTTGAATTTCTTCAGAGCCCTCTCTATGTTTTCGCCCTCCTTTAATGGTACAATGATCATAACTGATTTTTCTTTTTAATCGAGGCGCAAAGATAGAAACATTTCAATTCTTTCCAAAAATTTTTACGGAGATAAATCTGTCATTCGGACCGTTTTTATTAATAACATGTTTTAATAATCTTCCACATTCTGAATTTCCTTCACAATTTAAGCATTTTTTCCCACCCTTCCAAAGCTTTACCTGTTAAAAAGGAGATAGGGACCGAGCCTTTTTAGCCTTGAGCTGTCAACAAGCCTGTGGACTGACAGATCAGCGACTGAACCGAGGCTTCCCGACAATTCACGGTATTTCAGTATTGCAAGCACATCGGCCCTTTCAATGTAGGGATGCCTGAGAAGCTGACCGTATGTGGCAGAATTGATATCGATCTTCCTGACTGCCGAAGTGTCGGCAGTGACCATATCCCTGATAACATTGAACGTCTCCTCACTGAGCCCGTAGACTTCCGTGAGCTGCTGCACCGAATAGAAGCCCCCGAGCAGTTCCCTGTACCTGACAGTACGGGCAGCAAGCACCGGGCCTATCAGGGGCAAGGATTCAAGGGCCGAAGAATCAGCGCTGTTAAGCTCTATCTTTTTCCTGCCGTCCTGGTACTTCGCCCTGCCGGTAGCCACCGGGTTCAGTGCCCTGGCTGACTCCGGACTGCCTGTAGCCGGCCCCCCGTCCGGCCCTGGCAACTGGCGCATCCCGCTCCTTTCACCGGCAATAAAACTCCCTGCTATCTCGAGCTCCTCCACGGCGAGCCTGTCAGAAGGAAATGCATAGCGCAACAGGAAGACTACAGCAATAATAATCAACAGTATGAGCGACGAACGTCTCTCACGGCGCGAAAAGCCCAGCCATTCTCCCGCGGGTCCCGGTAAATTGCCCATAACGTATAATATGCAGCGACAAGAGGCAATTTAAACAAAAGCAAGGACATGGCAATGTAATCCAGGCAAGGAATCAGAAGGGATAACCAATACCTATGACAAAGGTGAAATCATCCCTGAAATTATAGTTACGGTTCAGAAATATCCAGTTCGAGCCACTGGTGGCAACCGGGTCGCGCAGCTTCATCCCCAGGTCGGTCCTTATAAGCACGAAATTCAGGTCGAAGCGCAAACCGGTCCCTGTACCGACAGCCAGGTCCCTCATGAAGCTTGTCAGCCCGAATTTCGCACCCGGACGCGAAGGATCCTCCCTGAGCGACCAGATGTTTCCAACATCAAGGAAAATAGCGCCTTCAAGTATCCAGAACAACTTAAACCTGTATTCGGCATTCAGTTCCAGCTTTATGTCGGCAGTCTGGTTCAGGAACACAGTGTCGGCAGGCTGATACGATCCTGGTCCCAGCGAACGCACCTGCCACGCCCTTATCCCGTTGGCTCCCCCGCTGAAATACTGCTTTTCAAATGGTATCGCCCGTGAATTGCCGTAGGGAATGCCAATCCCGAAGAAGCCCCTGTAAACAACCGACGCCGCCTCATTAATAAAGTAATTGTAGCGGATATCGATGTCGGCCCTCAGATACTGGGCATACTGTTGCCCGAAGAGAGTATAGCTGCTGTCGCTGCGGGAACCGGAAATGCGGTTGACGGCACTCAGCAGGTTGCCGGTCGCCTCCCCGTTGAAACGGAGAAACCAGTAGTCCTTCGACTTCTGTATTGACTGATTATTATAGATGAACGAGTAGTTCCCGCCAAGTATAAGCACATCTTCATATGAATATGCCAGGTATGAAGATGAGGCAATCTCCGCCTGGTAGGCCGAATCGATCGAGAGAAGATCAACAACGTTGAACTGCAGCGGATTCACGATATGCTGCCTGTAGGAACCTGCCTGCCAGTTATAGCCGAAAGTGGCATTTGCCATTGTACGGGTGTAGGAAGGAATATCCTGGTAGTTATATGCCGCAAGTATCGTTGTTGTGGGATTGTACTTTTTTATGAAGCTCTCCTTCTGAATGAAGGGGAGAAGAAAATTCGGAAGCTTAAGGCTCGTTTCTGCACCATATTCCTGGGAGCTCCTTATGTTCCTGTTATCCTGGGCGATGGCTTCATAAGCAGCCTTAAGCTTCATATTGAAAAGCTCACCGCCGCGAAACAGGTTCCTGTTCGAATAAATGAAATTCACGGCGCCTCCAAGGTTTCCCGCTGAATTGGTTCCTTCGAGCTCCACCCTGTACGACTGCCTGCTCAGGAGCGTAAGCTGTATGTTGCAGTCGAGCATCCGCGTAAGATCGCCCCCGTCATCATCATCGGTTTCCCTGAAGCCTATGTTGACAAGCCTGTATACTGACATTGAAAGAAGGTGCTGCTGCGATTCTTCAGTATTCGTCACATTGTAGAAGTCGCCCGGACTGAAATACAGTGACTGGAGTATCACATCATATTTTATATCAGTCCTTTTATCGGGCGACACGAAATAATAACCCTTGTAATTCACCGTATCGAGGCTTTCAAGATACCTTTCTCCTCCTTCAAGGGCATCCCTCGGAACATAGTCGGGAAAGATGTATACATTCCTTATCCTGTAAATCGAATGCGATACTTCCCTGATGCGTTTCGCCTCATCCACTTCCTGGAAGTTCCTTACCGAATATGTAATGTCAACCTGCCTGTTTCCCGCAGTGCTGTCGACAATGAAGTGAATATAATCACCAGAAAATCCGTAAAATCCCCTGTTTCTGATGTAGCGTTCAAAGCGCTTCAGCTCCGACTGCAATACTTCAACATCGTAATTACTGCCCCTTGTTATCAGGCAGTTGACCGAGTCGATATAGCAGAGCTTACGGAGGTTTGTATCGGCAACGTCATATTTTAGGCTGCGGATAGTATATGCCGGCTTTACGTTTATCCTGTAATAAAGGTCGGAGCTTCCCTTCTCTGTCCTGATGCTGTCTTCAACAACTCCGTCGAAATATCCCTTCGAGGCCAGGAAGGACTTTATCTGGTCCCTCGATTTCGAAGCTGCATAGGGATCGAAAACCGCAGGCTCCTCCCCTATTTCCCTGAGCCAGCCATGAGGCCATTTTTCCTTGTTAATGTCAGAAAGGTTATAC
>JALOMK010000052.1 GCA_025455505.1 Bacteroidales bacterium | reverse complement strand
ATTCAGCTATGGTATAAATTTACCTGAGTAACTAATAAAACATCATGTATGAAAAGAGCTGCCAATAAATTTTTTCTGGTTTTGATATCAGTATGCTTCGCAGCCATCAATGCCTTCAGCCAGGACTGGACACAGTGGATGGGAAAGGACCGCAAAGCTGTCCTCAGCGGTTACAACGCCCCTTCGGCATGGCCTGAAGAGCTGAAGCAGGGATGGAAAGTGAATGTCGGTTCAGGTGACGGCACTCCCCTTCTTGCCGGAGACCGTCTTTACCTGAACACAAGGCAGGGATCTGAAGAAGTAATAATGTGCCTCGATGCCGCCAGTGGCAAGGAGCTGTGGAAGACAGTCTATCCCTGCATTGCTGTCACAGGGCCTTCCGGTTCACATCCCGGACCGAGAAGCACGCCTTCACTTTCCGAGGGCAAACTCATAACCTTCGGGGTATCAGGAATACTGACATGTTCCGATGCGAATACAGGCAAAGTACTGTGGAGGAGGTACAATCCCGACAATACAGTCCCGCTGTTCTTCACGGGCATGTCCCCTCTCATTACAGGAAATAAATGCATTGCCCACGTAGGCGCAAAAGACAAGGGCGAACTGCTTGCACTCGACATGGCAAGCGGAAAGGAGCTTTGGAAAATAAAGGGCGACGGGCCTTCATACGCTTCACCCGCTCTTATGACAGTCAACGGGAAGACCCTCCTCGTTGTGCAGACCGAAAAAAACCTCCAGGGATTTAGCCTCGACGATGGCAGGTTACTATGGCAATACGCCACTCCTGTCATGCAGAGATTCTACAACTGCTCAAGTCCCTGTATAAACGGCGAAACAGTTTACATCAGCGGGCAGGGAAGCGGGATAAAGGCCCTGAAGATAGCTCAAAACGGGGATGCATATACTGTAACCGAGCTGTGGTCAAACACTGCTGTCGGAACAAAATGGAACACTCCTGTGCTTAAGGATGGTTATCTTTACGGTTTCTCCGACCAGAAAAGGGCTTTCTGTGTCAACGCCACGAACGGTGAAACAGCATGGATCGACGCGAATGTCTCGGGGGACTTCTCGACTCTTGTCGACATGGGAATACTGCTGGCAGGACTCCCGAGCACCGGGTGGCTCATGATAATTAAGCCTGATCCCTCGGCATACAACGAGGTAAAGCGCTATAAAGTGGCTGAAACCCCTGTATACTCATTCCCGGTGATCTCAGGTAAAGGCATTTACGTAAAGGATTCCGAGACTCTTGCCCTGTTCAGGGTTCAATAATAGAAAAAGTACCTGGTGCCGGCTAAAACAGTTTCTTGTCTGAGAGGAGGATACTCCTGAGGTCATTCGGAGTAAGTTTCTCCCTTATCTCTCCGTTCGATACGACAGTTATTGTTCCTGTTTCCTCGGAGATCACTATTATTATTGCGTCGGAATGCTCTGACATGCCCACTGCAGCCCTGTGCCGCATTCCGAAACGCGGGGGAAGTCCAACCTGGTCGGAGATTGGAAGCGGGCACCTTGCTGCAAGTATGAGCCCGTTCTCGATCAGCACGGCGCCGTCGTGAAGAGGAGTGTTTTTGAAGAAGATAGTTTCGAGCAGGGCTGTGCTGACCTCTGCCTTAAGAATCTCGCCGCTATCAGCGAAGATCGAAAGACTGCTGCTTCGGCCGATCACAATAAGAGCTCCCGTTCTGGATGCAGAAAGGTGCTCGCAGGCCCTCACTATTTTTTCGGCTTCCCCCGTCTTTACGGCATCCTGCTCGGTTCGTGAGAAGAAACGCGCAAAAGAGAATCTGCTCTGCTTGATGTACCTGTTGCCCATAACAAGAAGGAAACGCCTGACTTCCTGCTGGAAAACAATTATAAGCGCCAGCACTCCCACACCAATCACCTGGCCAAGGAGAGAAGTTATAAGGTCCATTTTAAGTGCCCGCACCACAAGCCAGAAAACGTAAATTATGAATATTGCTATTGAGATGCTGAAGGCCGTGGTTCCCCTTATGAGCCTGTATATCTGGAAGAGGATAAGCAGCACAAGGAGCACATCAACAATGTCGAGAATCTTAATCTCGAAAGGCATATTTACAACTGTATCAATCATTCACATCAGTTTATGAATTAAAATTCCGGGGCTGTTGCAATTCACCGTACCTGTCGCTTGAATCAAGTCCTTTCAGTGCGGCGAAGAGAGTCACTGCCTCCACGGCTTCCTTCACGTCATGAACACGGAGAATGTCGGCCCCGCCATAAAGCGCCGCCATATTAAGGGCAGTTGTCCCGTTTCCGGCATCCGTAGCGGCCACACCGAGAGTCTTCCAGATCATCGACTTACGCGAAACGCCGGCCAGAACCGGAAGGCCTGCAACCGAGAACTCCCCCAGCCTGTCGAGGAGCTCAAAATTCTGCTTTATTGTTTTCCCGAAACCAAATCCTGGATCAATGATTATGTCATTCAATCCCATCTCCTTCAGACGCTCTATCCTTGACGACATCCAAAACAGGATATCAGCAACAACATCGTCGTAAAGCGGATTTGCCTGCATTGTCTGAGGTGTACCCTGCATGTGCATCAGTATATAGGGAACTCTGAGGTCTGCAGCAACTGCGAACATATCCCTGTCTGCTTCTCCGCCGGAGACATCGTTTATTATGTCGGCACCGCACCTGCTCACAGCCTCCGCGGCCACTGAGGCCCGGAACGTGTCAACTGACAGTGCAATACCGGGAAATTCTGACCTGATCAGCCTTACAGCCCCGCACACTCTTTTCATCTCCTCATCCACTGGAACTGGCGCCGCACCCGGGCGTGTTGAATGCCCTCCTATGTCGAGGATGTCGGCCCCTTCATTTATCATTCGATGCGATGCGCCTATTATTTCAGCGCTGTCGCTGAACCTGCTGCCTGCATAGAACGAATCGGGAGTTACGTTTATAATGCCCATTACCTTTGGAACCGACAGGTCCATCAGCGTGCCTCTTACATTAATATATCGCGGTTTCACAAACACTGTAATGCTTTCAGACAGCCAAATTAATCAAAATAGGCTTTGCGTGGAATATTTCAGTCATCTCTTTCGCCGATGGTTAATAAAGTCAGCAGGGATTTGATAACTATAATAACTCACACTTTCTTCTTAAATACACCGTTATTACATTTGCACCACTGAACTGAAAAAGTAATGAGACTGATAGTTATCGAGGGGGTTGACGGCGCAGGAAAATCGACACAGATAGGCCTGCTTTCGGAATATCTTGAAGGGAAAGGCCATAAATGCGAATTCCTTCATTTCCCCAGGACCGATGCACCCTATTTCGGAGAACTCATTGCAAGGTTTCTAAGGGGAGAGTTCGGATCGCTCGGCGAGGTGGATCCATACCTTGTGGCAATGCTCTATGCCGGCGACAGGAAGGATGCCGCAAGTATAATAGGCGGCTGGCTCAGGGAAGGGAAGACAGTACTGCTCGACAGGTACGCTTATTCGAATATTGCCTACCAGTGTGCCAAGCTTGAAAGCGAGACCGGGCAGAATGAACTTCGCAGGTGGATAATGTCGCTTGAATTTACCCACTTCGCCATCCCGGAACCCGACCTTAACATTTTCCTCGATGTTCCCTTCCTGTTCACTGAACGCAAACTCACATCTGACAGGAGCGGCGACGACAGGACCTACCTCAACGGCAGCAGGGACATACATGAGGACAGCCTGAACTTCCAGAAAAAAGTAAGGGATGTCTACCTGAAAGTAGCACAGGGCGACAGGAGACTTGCAGTTGTCGACTGCAGCGACAGCGAGGGGCAGATGCTGCCGCCCGGCCGTATAGCTGGAAAAATAACAGACCTCCTGAAGGAAAGGAATATCATATGATGATTACAATGAAGAAATGTGCTTATGAGAATTGCTGAAAGAATTTCACGTGTTGTAGTCGGTCTTGTATTTATCTTCTCCGGTTTTGTAAAAGCCGTTGATCCGCTCGGTTCGGCATATAAATTCGATGATTACTTTTCTGCATTTAACCTTGGTTTTCTCGAGCTGGCTGCACTTCCCCTTGCAATACTTCTCTGCACTGCCGAGTTTGTCGCCGGGGTTTCGGTGCTGGCCGGAATCAGGCTCCGCACAGGAATATGGGCAGTGATACTGATGATGGCAGTGTTCACACCTCTTACACTTGTTCTTGCACTCACCAACCCCGTATCGGACTGCGGCTGCTTCGGCGATGCCGTGCACCTTACAAACTGGCAGACATTCGGCAAAAACGTCATTATACTTGCATTTGCACTCTTCCTGTTTGCCCGGAGAAAAGCATATAACGAATACACAGGCAGAAGAAGCGGTATCCTGGCACTCCTGGCTGCCGGAACGGCGCTTGTGCTTTTTTCTGCTTATAACCTGCGTTACCTTCCCATGATAGACTTCCTGCCCTACAAAAAGGGAACAGTTATTGCCGATAAAATGGTAATTCCCGATGGAGCGCCTGTTGATGAATACAATACAACATTCATCTACCAGAAGGACGGGGTTCAGAAGGAGTTCACGCTTGAAAACTACCCTGCTGACGACAGTACATGGGTCTTCGTCGACGCGAAATCAATACTGGTAAAGAAAGGCTACGTGCCTCCGATTCACGATTTTGCAATAACAGATCCAGGGGGTAACGATATCACATCCGGCATTCTCGCGAACCAAGGCTTCACCCTGCTCATGATTTCAACCAGGCTTGAAAAAGCAGATCCTGAAAGGCTTCAGAAAGGCTTTGTAACAGGTCTTGCCAGCCGTAAAGCAGGAATCGACTTTTACGTGGTGAGCGCATCGAACAGGGAAATGACCGGTTCTTACCCCTCTGACCTCGTAATTTGTTCGGCTGATGAAATCACGTTGAAAACAATTGTAAGGTCAAACCCCGGCTACCTGCTCATTCACAACGGAACTATTGTGGGCAAATGGTCCTGGGCAAGCCTGCCCGGCATCGATAAACTTGAAGGAATAATGAGGAGATTGACAGCATTTAACAGCTAACTGTGAGCTAGCTCCGATGCAGATAAAACACCAGAAAACTAAATGCTTACATACAAAAAAGTAATAAACCAAACATTTTAAAGATGAGAAAGAAAATCGTAGCCGGAAACTGGAAAATGAACATGGACCTCAATGAAGGACTGAAATTCGCTGAAACACTGCATAAGCATTTTACAGAAAATCCTCCCGCAAAGGCTGAAGTCGTGATCTGCACTCCTTACATTCACCTCGCGGGTGCTGCAGCAGTACTGAAAAAAGGGAAAGTATCGCTGGGAGCACAGAACTGTGCCTCCGAGGCATCAGGAGCCTTTACAGGGGAGGTATCGCCCTGGATGATAAAAAGCACAGGCGCCCAGTATGTAATAATAGGCCATTCGGAAAGAAGAACTTATTACAAGGAGGATGACAGGCTTCTCAACAAGAAGACAGCGCTGGCGATAAACACAGGACTGAAAGTTATTTTCTGCTGCGGAGAGGTAAAGGAAGAAAGGGAGAACAACACTCATTTCGTCGTCGTAAGGCGCCAGCTTGAAGAAGGCCTTTTCACATTGCAGCCCGGCGAACTCGATTCAGTGGTCATTGCATATGAGCCGGTATGGGCCATCGGCACAGGGCTTACCGCAAGCCCTGAACAGGCCCAGGAAATGCATAAGTTCATCCGTGACCTCATAAGGGAAAAATATGGAAAGGAAAGCGCCGACAGGATGCCTATCCTCTATGGAGGAAGCTGCAAACCTTCGAATGCTGCCGAAATATTCTCGAAACCCGATGTTGACGGCGGCCTCATCGGCGGAGCTGCACTCAAAAAGGAAGATTTCGTAGCTATTGTTGAAGCAGCACTTTAATCGGTAAACCGGGCTCAATGAATAAAGCGTGGTTTCTGCTCCTCTGTCTTCTTTTGCTGTCTACTGCCACCGGCAGGGGGCAGGGAAAGTCAGTTTTTTCGGGAGACATCGAAAAATACCCGCAGGAACTCACTTCATTCATGGGCCCTAACCTGAAGCCAGAGCAGAAAAACGACCTGGCTCTCCTTGTCTCAAGATGGGACAGCACAGCATTCGGAGAAGAGGCAAAAACAAGAATAATGGCTGTTTCGGGACAGATGTCAGTGAGGATAATGAGAGCTGTCCCTCATTTTTATGACCTCATCAGGAACCTTAACCTTTTCATAGACAAGGGAAGAAGTGAGAATGACCTTAACAACTGGCTGAAAGGCCTTTGGAAATTAGCGGCGGACAAGCTGATTGAGAACGAGAAAATTGCCTATTACCTTCGGAACAGCGCCTCTATACTCAGCAGCAACAGCCTTTACGAATCGGGAAACACAAAGTGGATTGCCAGGGACAGTGATCTCCGTTTCGTTTACGACACTTCCTTCCACGTGGCTGTAACAAATGCAACACTTTTTTGCAGATCGAACCGCGACAGCACCGAGATCAAAAAAGTATCCGGGAAGTACTACCCTCACCTGCTCATGTTCAGGGGCAGCGGGGGTCTTGTAACCTGGGAGAAGGCAGGATACCCTGCCACCGAGGTGTATGCCGATATGGATGATTACACAATATTCACAAACAGGACAAGCTTCTCTGTCGATTCAGCAAGGATGCATAATCCAAAGTATTTCAGTGAAATGGTGTACGGCAAGCTGAGCGACCAGGCCGTTAGCGTCACAAACAAGGAAAAGGCACTTTACCCTAAGTTCGAGACCTACGCCAAAAAATTCAGGATCACGAATATTTTCGAATCGGTGAACTACGAAGGAGGCCTTTCCTTCGAAGGAGCAAATACCAAAGGCAAGGGTGAAAGCAACGCCCCTGCCATGATCTCGCTCTTCAGGAACGATACTCTCTACATCAGGATTAAGGCAGCAGACTTCCTCATATCAAAAACAGGATTGAACAGCCAGGAAACATCAGTGACTCTTTATCTCGACAAGGACTCAATCTTCCATTCGAACCTGGGTTTCTCCTTTTTCCCCGAAACAAGGGAGGTTAACCTTTTCCGTACAAGCAACCCCATATCAAAAAGCCCCTGGTACAACTCCTATCACAGCCTCGACATGTATTTCGAGTACCTCACATGGAAGATGAACGAATCGCTTATCATAATGTCGAGACCTAGAGGAGCTGCAATGGGCCAGGCGCTGTTCGAATCCACTTCTTACTTCAACACATTCGGGTTCATGAGGCTGATGGGCATTGACGACTACCACCCCCTGAATCGCCTTATCAAATTCTCGGAGTATTATTATTCCGAAACCTTTCCCGTGACGGAATTCGCAAACTGGATGAACCGTACCAGGGAAGCGGTTACGGGCCTGTGCATAGACATGGCAAACAAAGGTTTCATATTCTACGACAGGTCGACTGATGAAGTCACCATAAAGCAGAAAACCAAAGATTACCTGGCGGCATATTCGAAGAAGATAGACTACGACGTCATGAGCATCCTCAGCGAAACATCAGCGCCCGAGGACAACGCCATCCTGAACCTCAACAATTACGACCTTGCGGTTAACGGAGTCAAGGAAGTCTTCCTGAGCGACTCACAGAAGGTTGCTATATACCCTGCGAGCAAGCAGATAATATTAAAGAAGAACCGGAAGATTGAGTTCAACGGGACTGTTGACTGCGGGCTCTTCAAGGCTTTCGGGAACGAATTCACTTTCGATTACAATACTTTTACAATAGACCTTAAAAAGATCGATTCACTCAAGATCTCTGTTGAAACCGAAACGAGGGACATGTACGGCAACCTCGAAATAATGGACATTGCAAGCCTGATTCAGCTTGGCTCAGCCGAACTGTACATAGATGCACCCGATAATAAGTCAGGCTTAAAGAGCCTCAAGCAGTACCCTATCATAAATGCCAAGACATACTCATATATTTTTTATGACAGGATACCTGGTCTCGAAGGTATCTACAAACCTGAGGAATTCTATTTCAGGGTTGACCCTTTCATATATGAGAACATAGATCATTATTCCTCCGCCGACATGAGTCTGCCCGGCGACTTCATGGGCGGCAACATCCTGAAGCCCATGCGACAGAATCTTGAAATCCGCGACGACTATTCTCTCGGTTTCAACATGGTGGTCCCAAAGGAAGGAATTGAGATCTACGAGGGGCGGGCAATACTCTTCGACACCCTGAGGATGAGCAACAAAGGCCTTATTGGCGGCGGAAAGATGACCCATCTCACATCAACCACAATGGCTGCTGAGTACAAGCTGTTCCCTGACTCAATGCTGACAAAATCCATAACATTTGTAACGGCAAATGACACAACAGGAAAATACCCTGTTGTAGAAAGCGAAGCCGCCAGCATCAGGTGGATGACAAGAAGCGATGAATGGCTTGCCACAAATGCCAAAGGAAAAAGCTTTAATATGTTCAGGAACGGGACCACCCTTGACGGGCTTATTAACCTGACACCTGAAGTCATGATGGGATCGGGAGTTATTAACATGACTGATTCGAGGATCACATCAGACCTCTTCAGCTTCTCCTCCATCGAGGTAAAGGCAGACACGGCAGATTACAACCTGAAGTCTGCGACAACCGACGGCTATTCCTTCATTGCGGAGAATGCAAACACAAATATAAATTTCGATACGAAGCTTACTACCTTCCATCTGAACACGGATTCCTCCTTTGTCAAGTTCCCCGAAATTCAGTATTACTGCACAATGACTGACTTTTCGTATGACATGACGCAGCGGATACTGAGCATGGAACAGAAGGGAAAGTCGAACACTCCCCTGCTGCCGCCTGGCGAGCTCCTGAAACTAGATCACAGGTACCTCGACAAACCGACATTTTTTGCTACAAACAGCGTCAGAGACACGCTTGCATTCTCCTCATGGAAGGGGACCTACCATCTCGACCAGGAATATATAAAGGCTGACAATATCAACTACATAAAAGTTGCCGATGCTCTGATTCAGCCCGACAGCGGAAGTATGACGATAACAAGGAGGGCCAGGATCCAGCAGCTGCAGAATGCACTTATTGCAGTCAACAACAGGCACATAATAAGGTCGGCCAAAGTTGACATAGAATCAACTAAACGCTATACAGGCAGCGGCATTTACGATTATCTGGCTGAAGAAAGGGAACCTCAGCAGATAACGCTGACCCAGATAGGAGTAGATACTCTGACAACAACTGCCAGGGGAACAGTGATGCCAAGCCAGAATTTCATGCTAAGCCCGGCATTCTCCTTCTCCGGCGACGTCATACTGTCAGCCAGGGCCGACAATCTTACATTCTCAGGCATAGCGGGAATATCGCACAACTGCAGCACTGTAAAGAGCTACTCCCTGAAATTCAAAGCGCCTGTCGACCCGAAGAACATAATGCTTCCCGTTCCTGAAAAGGCCCGTGACCAGAACGACAACGTGATTGTCACAGGTGCCTTTATGAAGAATGACTCAATATATATATACCCGGCCTTCCTCTCGGAACAGAGATCATGGACCGATGTACCGGTTGTGACTGCCAACGGATGGCTCTTCTATGACAAGCTGAAAGCAAGGTACCTT
>JALOMK010000336.1 GCA_025455505.1 Bacteroidales bacterium | reverse complement strand
AGAGTGCAGGTACTATCAGCACTCCGAGGATTGTAGCCACGAGCATCCCGCTGAATACGGCCATGCCCATAACTTTTC
Organism: Bacteroidales bacterium; assembly: GCA_025455505.1. Lineage (GTDB taxonomy): Bacteria > Bacteroidota > Bacteroidia > Bacteroidales > VadinHA17 > LD21. Next base: position 3,060 of record JALOMK010000336.1, on the reverse strand, counting down.
TGCCTTCTGCGCCTGCTCCCGCTGCAGTCAGAAGCGGGGTCACCCCAAGTATGAAGGCAAAAGCCGTCATGAGGATGGGCCTGAATCTCAGTCTTGCAGCAACCATGGCCGCCTCGAAAAGATCCACTCCCTTTTCATATTCAGCCTTTGCAAATTCGACAATGAGGATTGCGTTCTTTGCGACAAGCCCTATAAGCAGTACGAGTCCGATCTGTGCAAAAACGTTATTCAGGTATCCGTCGTCAGTTAGCCTTGCCAGGAAAAGTCCGAGGAATGCTCCTAAAACCGAGAATGGTGTTCCCAGGAGCACGCTGAAAGGAAGCTTCCAGCTTTCATACTGGGCTGCAAGGATAAGGAACACGAAAAGCAGGGCCATGAGAAAAATCACTCCTGCAGATCCCTCTGCTTCTTTTTCCTGGAAAGACATATTCGACCACGCGTAACCCATTGACTGAGGAAGCACCTGGGCTGCTGTCTCCTCGAGGGCTTTGAGTGCCTGCGAAGAGCTGTATCCCGGAGCCGGGATCCCGCTCAATTCAGCTGACCTGTACAGGTTGAACCGGTTTGTAAACTCGGGAGCACTGATCTTGCTTGCAGTTACGAGTGTTGTAAGAGGAACCATTTCACCCTTGCTGTTCCTGACATAAGCCATACTCAGGTCCTCAGGTTTCGACCTGTATGCGGCATCGGCCTGGACAAAAACCTTGTACTGTCGCCCGAACCTGTTGAAGTCATTTACATATGTACCTCCCAGGTAGGTGCCGATTGCCTGGTTTACCGATGCTACCGGCACGCCAAGCTTCATCGCCTTAAGCCTGTCAACCTCGAGCTGAATCTGGGGTGAGCTTGCATTGAATGTTGAATTAATGCGGCCTATTTCAGGTCTCTGCCTGGCAGCGGCTACAAATTTGTTTGTCTGTTCCTGCAGGAATTCGGGCGTATTGCCGGCACGGTCCTGAATGAACATCGAGAAGCCTGCTCCCACACCCAGCCCCGGGATCGGAGGCGGACCGAATGCAACAACGTTGCCGGAAGTTATCTCCCTGGCGAATTCAGCATTCAGCTCATTCATTATCTCAATTACAGTTCCTTCCCTGTGCGACCATTCCTTAGCCATCACAAAGAAACTTGCAACATTCGACTGGCTGGCTCCCGTAAGAAAACTGTACCCAACAATCGGTGTAACATATTCAAGAGATTCATATTTTTTCATTATTGCCTCAGCCTGGCGGCATACCTCATCGGTTCTCTGAACAGAAGAGGCAGGCGGGAGAACGACATTCATTATAAAATATCCCTGGTCCTCATCCGGGACAAATCCCCCGGGCAGGCTCTTGCCAAGAAGCGCAGCTGCCCCGATCACCACAACGAGAATCATAACAACACGCACCACCTTTCGTGACAGGTACCCGGCAAGACCTACATAACCGCCTGTTACCCTGTCAAAGATCCTGTTGAACCCGTTGAAGAATTTTGCAAGAATCCCCTTCCTCTCATTCATGGGTTTTGACGGCTTAAGAAGCATGGAGGCAAGGGCGGGACTTAAGGACAGGGCTGAGAAGGCAGAGAAGGCCACTGAAACTGCTATTGTTATTGCAAACTGCTGGTACAACCTGCCTGTAATACCGGGTACCATGGCGACCGGGATAAACACGGCGCACAATATCAGGGCTATGGCAACAACCGGGCCCGAAACTTCCTTCATGGCCTGAATTGTGGCCTCCCTTGGCGATTTCCCATGTTCGATGTGATGCATTACCGCCTCAACAACAACAATGGCATCGTCAACCACGATTCCGATAGCAAGAACAAGCCCGAGAAGAGAAAGCACGTTCACGGAGAACCCCAGCAGGGGAAATACCATGAAAGTTCCGATCAGGGAGACGGGAACAGTAATAAGCGGAATCAGTGTTGCCCTCCAGTTCTGCAGGAAGATAAACACAACAAGGATCACGAGGATTATTGCTTCGAAAAGTGTGTGGACTATCTCGGTTATTCCTTCCGAAACGGCAAGGGTTGTGTCGAGCGATATCTTGTAGTCAATATCATCAGGGAATCTCTGTGACATTTCCGCCATAAGACTCTTGATCTTTTCGGCCACATCGAGGGCGTTGGTCCCGGGCGTCTGGAAAATAGCAATTGATGCAGCCGGGTTCCCGTTCATGCGTGAACTCATGTTATAGTTCTCCGTTCCAAGTGTTATTTCGGCAATATCGCCCAGGAGAACCTTCGACCCGTCTTCCTTGGTTTTTATTATGATATCTGCAAACTGCCCTTCCTGTATGAGCCTGTCCTGGAGCACTACTCCATATGTGAACTCTGTGCCTGCCGGAGCAGGCTGAGCCCCGAATTTGCCTCCCGGCAATATCTGGTTCTGCTCCTGCAAAGCCTTTGTAACGTCTTCAACCACAATATCAAGCTTCGACATGATGTCGGGTTTCAGCCATATGCGCATTGCGTAATCGGCCGATCCGAAGATCTTTACTTCACCGACACCATTTATCCTCGATAGTGCATCAACGAGATTTATGGTGGCATAATTCGAAAGGAACCTGTCATCGTATGCCGGATTCTCTGAAACCAAAGATACAAGGAGCAGGGGGAAGGTAAGCGATTTCTTTGTGGTTATCCCCATCTGCTTTACAGAAGCGGGCATAAAGGGCATTGCCTGGCTGACCCTGTTCTGTGTAAGCATATTGGCATTATCGAGATCAGTACCCACCTTGAATGAGACGTCCATGCTCAGGTTACCGTCAGATGCATTAGTGCTTTTAAGATAGATCATCTCCTCGACCCCGTTGATCTTCTGTTCCATTACAGCTGCAACACCTTGCTCAACGTTTATGGCATTGGCCCCGGTGAAATTGGTGCTGATCTTTATCGTGGGCGGAGTGATATCCGGATACTGGCTTACCGGAACACTCCGCAAGGCCAGTAACCCGACAATTACTATGATTATTGACAGCACCATTGCAACAATAGGCCGTCTTACAAAAAATTCTCCCATGGTTTACTTTATTGATGCCTGCTTAATTTGTTATTTTTGATAAGTTGGTGCTG
>JALOMK010000335.1 GCA_025455505.1 Bacteroidales bacterium | reverse complement strand
CATTGACGACCACCTTGAGAGGATTTACCTGCATCAGCGTAAGAACTGCCGACTTCCCGGTGGATGTGGTGGGAGCTCCTGAATACATTTCACCATCCTCGAAGTATTTTCCTGTGACTATTCCGTAAAATGGTGATTTAAGCTCAGTATTCTGCTCCATGAAATCAACGTTCGTCTTTGTAACATCATACTGTGTCTTAAGCTGGTCGTATTGTTGCTGGCTTGAGCTGCCTGATTTGAGAAGTGTATCCAGCCTGGCCAGGTCCTTTGCAAGGCTTGCAAGCTGAAGCTTCATCTGGTAAAGCTGGGTGCGGTCCATTACAAAGAGTACCTGTCCCTTCGATACATGATCGCCGGCTTCGACGTATATCTTTTCGATTCTTCCAGGTGTTGAAGGAGCAAGATTGACTTCCTCGAACGGAAGTACTGTTGCAGTGTAATCTATTGTCCTTGCAACCTTTGACTTCATAAGTTGAAGAGTCCTCACAGGTATGACCAATGTGTCAGATATTACAGCAGAGGCTTCAGCAGCTGCATTTTTGTTTCCTGTCTTTGACGAACAGGAAACAAGGAGCATACCTGCTGTCAGAATTGCCGATAGTGTTTTAAGATAGTTCATTATTAATTGTTTATTTGGTTTACTGAATAGGATTATTGAAAAGCTTTTCAAGTGCTATCTTCGACTGGAAGAGGCTCATAAGGGCCTGAACGTAATTATTTTCAGCCTGGAGGTAGAGAGAGTTGGCCTGTGTAAGATCAAGGCTGGATGCAACCCCCTGCCTGTATTTGTTTTCCATGCTCGCATATACCCTTTTTGCCACGTCCACATTGTCTTTCATGCTTATATACTGAAGGTTTGCATTCATCAGGTTGAACCTGAGCTGTTTCTCTGTAAGCAGCAACTGGTCGGAAACCATCGCTTTCTGGTTTCTTGCCTTATCGAGATTTACCTGAGCCTTTCTAATTCCCTGGTACCTGAGCCCGCTTGCGAAAATTGGGAGAGATACTGATAATCCGACCATTGAGTTCGGAAACCACTGCAGTTCATTCAGCTCATCACCCATGCCGTTTGTCCCATACTGGTAGAATGAGGAAAGGGTTGGCAGGGTTGATGCCTTCTGTGATTTAAGCGCGAGTGCCGAAATCTTTTCCTGTCCTTCAACAAGCTTGAAGTCGATATTCTGCCTGTAATCGAACTGCTGGGCCAGGGTGGCGTCAACATTTATCCTGGCTGTGATTTCATCGAGTGTTTCAGTGAGGATGACCCTGGTATCAGGAGCCAGCCCGAGCTGAAATCTCAGCAGGTTGTAGTTCAGTTCAATAGTCCTTTGCATTGAGATGCGCTGGTTCTCTATGCTTGTGACATTCGAAACCATCTGGTCCACATCAGTGGCTTCAGCCATCCCTACTGCAAACATCGACCGTGTCGACCTGAGCGTTTCAGTGAGGTTGGCAATGTTGCCATCGAGTATCTCGAGCGTTTTTTCTGCAACAAGTATCAGGTAATAGGCTGAAGCAACCGATTCCCTGGTATCAAGTTCCGACCTTACAAGACTCTGCTCGGTGAGAAGTTTTGCTAGCTTCGAGGTCTCGATTCCTATGTATAGAGGCCCGTTGAAAAGCAGAAGCGAAGCCTGTATTGTTGCACCCGAATTGAACTGGGAACCGAAAGTGACAGGGACCTTTTCTCCCGGCTGTCCGAAGAAGTCACCGGGAAGCAGGGTGGTCATCAGTTTAAGATTGTCGGTTAGCGACCCCGTGGCTTCAACCTGCGGCAAAGCCCTTGCAATTGTCTCGAGAACCGAGAGCCTTGCCGCTTCTATGTCGTACTTCTGTGATATCACCATTTTATTATACTGCAGGGCATATTCCTGTGCTTCCTTCATAGTAAGCTTCAGTTCTCCCGCAGCAACCTGTCCCTCAAGCAGCCCGCCTGCAGTCAGGACAAAAATGATCAGTGCAGCGAATAGTTTGTTTTTCATGTTTCTATCTGTTTTGAATTTTGATTTTCTGTTATTGCGGTATTAATTGTTTTCGATCAATTCAGAATTTTGAATCCAGCTTGTTAATTAGCTCCATCCCTTCATCAGTTGCTATGCCTCTCAGGTAATTGATGAAAAGATTCTTTACAATATCTTTCCTCGTGAACTGGTCATAAGGAAACAAATCCTGGTCTATCATAGACCGTATCATCAGATACAGACCCCTGTTCACAAGGTCAGGACTTATGTTCCTCCTGAACAGTTTTTCCTTTATTCCCCTTTCAATAAGGAGCATATTGACCTTGTAGTCGGGCATTTCGCATTTCTCCGACCTGTCCATCAGCACATCCTTGTGGTACTTCTTCAGGTCAGCCTGGAATGCAGGGCTCATATCCTGGAAATGCACCATGTTTATTTCAAGCAGCCGGAAAATAGCAACAACTGAATTATCCGACTCCTCAAGGACTCTCAATACAAGCTCGCGCTGCTTCTCGGCCATGTTCCTCAGTACTCCTACGAGCAGTTCATCCTTGTCTGAAAAGTTTTCATAGATAGTCCGCTTCGACATCCCCAGATGCCCAGCAAGGGAATCCATTGTTACGGCCCTTATCCCGTAAGTCCTGAATAATTCAGCAGCTCCATCAATTATCCTGTCTCTTATCTCCATCTTGCATTTAATATCGATGCAAAAATATAAAAACTTTTTTAGTTTACAAAGTTTTAATAGTTTTTTAAAGGAAATATTCCTGCAAAAGCCCGAAATTTACCGGTGAATGACAAAACGAGGCGCAAAGGCGTAAAGGCAATATAAAATTTCAGAGTTGAATATATGGAACCGGGAAGGCTTATTTATCATGTTGACGCGTTCACTGCTGATCCTTTTAAGGGAAATCCGGCGGCAGTCTGCATACTGGAGGAAGAACCCCTCAGGGAATGGATGCAGAATGTGGCAATGGAAATGAACCTGTCAGAGACAGCTTTCCTTTTCCCCGGAGAAGGCAGGGTGAACATCAGATTCTTCACGCCGGCTGCTGAAATTGATCTTTGCGGGCATGCAACACTTTCCGCTTCCCATATCCTCTTTGAAACAGGCAGGTATAAACCCGGAGACACGATAAGCCTGCATTCCAGGGCCGGCGAACTCAGAATTGCAAAGGATGGGGGATGGATAAGG
>JALOMK010000334.1 GCA_025455505.1 Bacteroidales bacterium | reverse complement strand
CGGCATGGCTGTCGCTGTCGGGCAGCGAATCAACTACATCGGAATTAATCCTTACTGAAGGTATCTGGAAGGCAAGGAATATTGTGACAGCAATCGTAAGGACTATAATTATCCATTTAAATTTCAGTACAAATCCTGCAAACCTTTCCATTTGTATGTCATAATAAGTTGAGGGCACAAATGTACATCATTTACAGAAGCTGCAAAATAGTGAAAAGGCCCCTGTGTATATCCCTTTTTGTTTAACCCGGAAAAGACATTAATGTCAATATCCTGTTTATATGATCGTTAGTAAATGTAGTATGAATCGCGATTTATAGTAATTTTGCAACAAAGAGTTCCGCAGCAGAGGGCAGCCTCTTCTGAACGGAAAAAAAGACCGGGCTGATAATCAGGAATAATGATGCATGCCCCTCTTATCTTTTAAACATACATCTGATTTACAACTATATGGGCCGATCGCAGGAAACATTTGGCAAAAAAGAGGTTAAGTCCAGGCAGGACAAAAAACGAAAGGAAAAGGAAAAGAAGAGGGCTCTGAAGAAGAGCGAAGGGAAGAAAAGCAGCTTTGACGACATGATTGCCTATGTTGATGAATTCGGTATGATAAGCTCTACCCCTCCGGATCCCGGCAAAAAAACAAGCGTGGCTGCAGAGTCAATAGAAATCAGTGTAACAAGGAACAGGGCCGAAAATGAAGTCAGTCTCACAAGGAAGGGAGTCGTGACGTTCTTCAATACATCGAAAGGATTCGGGTTCATACGCGACCTTGAATCAAATGAAAGGGTGTTTGTTCATGCAAACAACCTTCTTGAGCCCATTGCTGAGAACAACGTTGTCCTGTTTGAAAGGGGACGGGGTCCGAAAGGAATATCGGCAATGAAAGTGTCGCTCTTCAGGGAACAGGAGCCAACCCAAAAATAGAAACCAGCCTCTGACTGCTGTGAAACCAGGGCCTTACGGAGCCAGGTTATACGAATTATCCCTACTGCTTATTCCTTTTCTCGGCATTCCTGTATAAGTACTTGTTCCTTGCCTCCTCAACGTCGGAGCCGGCAGGTATGTATATCTTTGTCCTGTGGTCAATGACAACTTCAATCATTTTCGTGAGATCGGGTGATTTGAATACAACTGCTTTTTTAACGATCATTACCTGTTTCTTAAGTTAATTCCGGCTTCAGCCGTTTAAAATTCCAAAAGCGTAAGATAGGATTTAAAATCATCTTATTGCTTTAAAAACCAATAAATTAATAATTATACCGGAAAACAACAGCTTTCTGTGCGCAAAGTCTGCCTGCAACAAGATAACAAACCCTGAAATTCCGGATGAATTCTGCCCGGAGCATTCTGAAACAGAATAATTGAGAGGCAGATTACTGTATAAGACCGGCACGGCTGGCCCCGAATCGTATAACAAACTGCTATATATCACATTTTGGTGCTTTCCGGGAACTATAATTACAAGGGGACGTTGATCCGATCGTTATAATACTACCTTTGGCACGCTATGAAGTGCATCCCCTCTTGCGTGTTCACGCTTTTAAGTAACGATCCCGATGCGCCAATGCCGGCCGGAAGTCCTGATTAGCAGATTTTAAACCAATTAAGCGATAATTATGAAAGCTATAAATATAGGGAACCTGCCAATTCCGGTTCCCATCATACAGGGTGGAATGGGTGTAGGGATTTCATTATCCGGCCTCGCAGCCGCAGTGGCAAACGAAGGAGGTGTGGGGGTAATATCCAGCGCCGGACTTGGGCTGCTGTACAGGAATTTTTCCGATAACTACCTTGAGGCAAGCATACACGGACTTAAGGAGGAACTGCGCCTGGCAAGGGAGAAGACAAGAGGAGTGATAGGAGTCAACGTGATGGTGGCAATGACAAACTTCGTTGACATGATAAAGACATCCATATCCGAAAAGGCCGACATAATAATTGCCGGGGCCGGACTTCCGCTCGATCTTCCCTCCTTCCTCAGGAAAGACAGCATCACAAAACTCGTTCCGATAGTATCATCAGCAAGGGCTACAAGGCTTATATGCGAGAAGTGGAAAACGAACTACGACTACCTTCCCGATGCAGTGATAGTGGAAGGACCAAAGGCAGGAGGCCACCTGGGCTTCAAGGCTGAGCAGATTGCCGATAAGGACTATTCGCTTGAAAAGCTTGTTCCGGAAATAGTCAGTGAGCTGAGACAGTTTGAGGACAAATACAATACATCAATCCCCCTCTTTGCTGCCGGAGGAATTTATACAGGAGAGGATATAAACAATATAATGAATCTCGGCGCATCAGCAGCCGAAAAAGTGCCCCTTCAAATGCATCAAGACCTGCGACATTGACAAAAGCCCGTATTGTATCATCATTGCCCTCGTAAACGCCGTGAAAGGCAATTTCGAGCATGGCTTCGCTTTCGCAGGAAGCAATGCCTTCAGGGCTACAAAGATCACATCGGTCAAAGAGCTGTTCCAGTCGCTGCAGAAAGAATATATGGAAAGCCGGTAAATATTATGCCCTCCTGAAGTACCAGGGTTTCCGGATCAAAGCTGTCCTGAGCCTGATGCTCTTTTGTTCTTAACGGCAAAAACTTCCGGATCCTCAGATAATCAGACAGTTGTAACTTTGTTGACTGACAGGTTAATGTTTCAGGGAATTATGTAACTTTGATATGCCGTTGCATTTCAATTACATATTTTGGTCCGATAGCCAATTAATAAACCCGGGGTATGAAAAGGATACTTGTGCTTTTGTACATGATTCTCGCCTGCGCCTGGAGCTGCGAGAAAGGGAATATTACAGACACTGAACTTGTCGACACAGACTGGGTGCTGACACAGATACAGGATACAAAAACAGGGGATTTTCTTGACTTCCCTTCCGATGCACAACGGGAAATCTCAATCTTCCTGGATGGAGATTCAAATGCGCTGTACTTCACAGGCATCTGCAACTTTGGTTCCGGCACCTATGAGTTTACCTCCTCAAGGGGCAAAATACACATCAGTGACATTGTCACCACCCTGATGGCCTGCAACCATGTCGACTGGGAAATATATACTGCCCGGAACCTGGAGGACAATTCGGGATACAGGATAGACGGGGATAAGCTCGAAGTATACTCAAACGGAACCCATAACCTTATCTTTACAAGGGAGTGACAGTTTTCTCTGCATCTTGACAAGCGCATTACAAATCCCCCCGGACAGGGGCGCAGTACAGATATTTTTCCATTCAGTGCCTCGCCTTGTAATCCATCTGCTCCAGGGCTTCAACGGTTCCCGGAACCGGTTTCTGACAAGTTTTATTCCGGCAGACGTAAATAAGGGTCTTGCCGGGGACGACCTTGCCTTCATGGAGTTTTTAATCCGGGTTTTCGCCGCCACAGAAGAGCGCATCAGGCAGGTAAAAGCTGTTGAATTCATTGAGCAGTTCTCTGTACTTCGCGCCGGCAACAGCCACTTCATGAGGAGGCCTTGCCAGCCACGCAAGGAGAATATCCCAGTTGGCATAATAAGGTCCTCCCCTCAGCGCATTGTCGTAAACGCAGTTCAGCATCACAGCTGCACGGCTCATATAATCATCCCTCTCAAAATAAGTACCCAGCTTAAACAGGTTAAGGGCCATCACAGAGTTTGATGAGGGCATCACATTGTCGGTGATCTCAAGCTTCCGGGCTATCAGCGAAGGATCCAGGTCGGAAGTATAAAAGAACATACCCGAAGCAGGGTCACTGAAATGTTCCACTGCATATGCTGCAAGACTGTCAGCCTCCGCAAGCCATTTCTCATCAAAAGTAGCCTGGTAAAGCGAAATAAATGCATCTGCGACAAGAGCATAATCGTCAAGAAAGGCAGATACCGATACTTTTCCTTCCCTGTATATCCTGTGCAGGCTGCCGTCGCCTTTCTTCATCACGGCAAGAATAAAACCAGCAGCCCGCAGTGCTGTCTTAATGAATTCATCTTCGCCGAAAGCCCTGAATGCATCGGCATATCCCTTTATCATCAGCGCATTCCAGGATGCGATAATCTTATCATCAGTGCGTGGCCGGGCTCTCAGCTCCCTCGCTTTCAACAATTTTCCCCTTGCCCCGGCGATCTTTGCTTCAAGCTCTTCTGCTGACATATCATACCTGGCAGCAAAGTCGCTATCGGGCAAGGACCTGTGAAGAATGTTGCGCCCGTGTTCCCAGTTACCTTCTTCAGTTACGCCGTAGTAATCGCAGACGGGGCCGGCATCCTTCCCGAGTATCTTCACTGTTTCATCTTTGCGCCATACGTAGAACCGGCCTTCCTCCCCTTCGCTGTCGGCATCGAGCGATGAGAAGAAAGCTCCTTCCGCTGAGCTGAGTTCGCGGCTTACGAAAGCAAGGGTTTCATAAACAACCTTTCTATAGGCAAGGTCGCGTGTAAGCTGGTAAGCCGAGGAATAAAGACTTACAAGCTGGGCATTGTCGTAGAGCATCTTTTCAAAATGAGGCACCAGCCACTCCTCATCAGTCGAGTAACGGGCAAACCCGCCTCCTGCCTGGTCATAAATGCCGCCGGCAGCCATCCTGTCAAGCGTGAGAGTCACCGCTTCGAGGGCAGCCTTGTTCCCTGTCCGGGAGTAATAATGCAAAAGGAAGTTCATCCCAACGGGCAGAGGGAATTTGGGAGCCCCGGAATAACCTCCGTTAACTTTGTCAAAACTCTGCTTCCAGTGATTGAAAATAATATCGAGGTCGCCTTCTGTGAAAGTGGTCCGCATAAGAGGCGCCGACACCAGCTCATCCGATTTTACCGCATTTGTAAGGGTTGCAGCCTGTTCTTCAGTCTTAAGCGGGTTTTCGCGGGCGTACTCCGAAATTATTTTCAGGATCCTAAGCCAGTTTTCCCTTGTGAAATACGTTCCTCCGTACACAGGCCGCCCGTCGGGCAGGGTTATCACATTCAGAGGCCAGCCACCGTTACCGTTAAGTATCTGAACTGCATTCATGTAAACCTGGTCTATGTCGGGACGTTCCTCCCTGTCGATCTTCACCGATACAAAGCCTTCGTTCATGACACGGGCCACTTCTTCGTCTTCGAAGCTTTCGTGCATCATCACATGGCACCAGTGACAGGCAGAATACCCGATGCTGATTATGATTAGTTTGTTTTCCCCGGCAGCCTTGCTGAAAGCCTCATCACCCCAGGGATACCAGTCTACGGGGTTATGTGCATGCTCAAGAAGGTAGGGACTGCTTTCTTCTGCAAGCCGGTTTGTATTTCTATCACTGTTTTTCACTCAGCTGTGTTTTATCGATTGCCTCACATGAAACGCCATAATGATTAACACGGCAAGGGTTTTATGGTTCACTTGCATGGCCAATGACGGCATACTATGGCTTTTGCCGACCGCCTGGCAGGAAGCTATCGCCAGTCGGGTTCAACAAAAACGTCAGCCCATGGCAGCCCGGCAAAAGTGAAT